>CAIWHF010000037.1 GCA_903912405.1 uncultured Bacteroidota bacterium
AGTTTAATTATCCTAATGCAACTCGTTTGAAAGAAGTAACTTTCAAATCAGCATTAACACCTTTCAAATAATCAGCTACAGATTTACCGCCATCTTTTACAAAAGCTTGAGCCATTAATGTGTTCTCTTTAAAGAATGAATTTAATTTGCCTTCTGCAATTTTAGCTACCATTTCTTCTGGTTTGCCAGCCATTTTAGGATCTGCTTGCATGGTTTCCATAACAATAGCGCGCTCACGAGCTACTATGTCAGCTGGAATACTATCGCTATCAACACCTAGTGGGTTCATAGCAGCAATTTGCATAGCTATATCTTTACCAGCTTCAGCAGCTTCTGAAGACATAGCTACTAATACGCCCATACGGTTTGCACCATGTATGTATGAAGCAACAAATGGAGCATCCACTTTTTCAAATTTATTAATTTCAATTTTTTCACCAATTGCAGCTAATTTATCATTGATTAAATCTGCTACTTTAGCTCCATTGATTACAATGTTATTTAACTCTTCTACAGAATTAACTTTGTTTTCAACTGCAGCATCTGCAATGCTTTGTGCAAAAGCAACGAAGTCGGCGTTTTTAGATACAAAGTCTGTTTCGCAAGAGATACAAACAATATAACCTGTTTTGTTGTCTGCAGTAGTTTTAGCTAATACCACACCTTCTTTTGCTTCTCTGTCGCTACGTTTTGCAGCCACTTTCTGACCTTGTTTGCGCAACCAATCAATAGCTGCTTCAAAATCATTATTTGTTTCTGTTAATGCTTTACGACAATCCATCATACCAGCACCCGTTGCTTGTCTTAATTTGTTTACGTCGGAAGCAGCAATTGTTACGCTCATGTTTATAGTTTTTATAAAGTTTATAAATTTAAAGAAACCGCAACACTATTCGTATGCGGTTTCTTTAATAATAGATAATTATTTATTATTTTTTACTTGCTAGCTTCGGGCGACCAGCTCCTTGTTTAGGACGGCCAGCTCCACCTGCAGCAGGTTTTGCACTACGTGTTTTTTTACCATCAGCACCTTCTGTTTCTTCCTCTAAATCGTTTTTGCGACCTTTAGATTCAGTTGTTTCTTCGCTTTGTTCTTCATCAGCAACTTCTTTGTTTTCGGCACGCTCTTGAAGGCCTTCCATGATTGCAGCAGTTAAGTAGTTGGTGATAATTGCAATAGATTTGCTAGCATCATCGTTTGATGGGATAGAAAAATCTACTTTTGATGGATCACTATTCGTATCAACCATTGCAAATGTAGCAATACCTAAGCGTTTAGCTTCTGCTAATGCAATATGTTCGTGGCTAATATCTACAATGAATAAAGCAGCTGGCGTACGACCCATTTGAGAGATACCGCCCAATACTTTTTCCATTTTTTCTTTACCACGTGTCAATGTCAAACGTTCTTTTTTGGTAACGCTATCCAATGTGCCATCGTTTAGCATTTTTTCAATGCTTTGCATTTTCTTTACACTCTTACGAATTGTTTGGAAATTGGTAAGCATACCACCCAACCAACGTTCAGTAACGAAGGGCATATTTACTTTTGCTGCAGCTTCTGCAACGATTTCTTTTGCTTGTTTCTTAGTAGCAACAAACATGATTTTTTTACCGCTTTTTGCGATGGATTTAAGCGCAGCAGCCGATTCTTGCAAACCGTCTATTGTTTTGTTTAAATCAATGATGTGTATACCATTTTTCTCAGTGAAAATGTATGGTAACATTTTTGGGTTCCATTTTTTCTTTAGGTGACCAAAATGTACGCCAGCTTCCATAAGTTGCTGATGTAGGCTTTTATTTTCTTCCATTGTAGTAAGTTCTTGTAGGTTAAAAAATTAAGTAAGCGTGAGCGACCATTAACGTTTAGAGAATTGGAAGCTTCTACGTGCTTTGCGTTTACCGAATTTCTTACGTTCAACTGAACGAGGATCACGACGCATTAAGCCTTCTTTTTTCAATGCAGGACGGAACTCAGGGTTCACTTCGCATAACGCACGAGCAATACCTAATTTGATTGCTTCTGCTTGTCCTTTTGGTCCTCCGCCTTGTACGTTTACCACTACATCAAATGATGCGCTAGCATCAAGTGTTTTAAAAGGTAATTCTACTTGGTTTTGTAAGTACATAATGGGGAAATACGCTTTGTATTCTTTTCCATTTACTGTGATGCTGCCTGTTCCTTTACTCATATATATACGAGCTACGGCTTCTTTTCGGCGACCTACAGCGTTAGTTTGTTTTTCCATGTATGTGGATTGTTAAAGCTGTTTACAATTAATTTATTTAGTAATATTTTTTGGCTGTTGTGCTTTGTGTGGGTGTTCTGCCCCTTCGTATACAAATAATTTTTTGTACATAGCACGTCCCAAACGGTTTTTAGGTAACATACCTTTTACCGCTCTTTCTACAACAACAATTGGTCTACGGTTTAACAACTCACGAGCTGTTTCGCCTTTTTGACCTCCAGGATAACCAGAAAACGTTAAGTATTCTTTGTCATCTAATTTGTTGCCAGTAAATTTAACATGCGCTGCATTTGTAACGATTACATAATCACCACAATCGAAATGAGGTGTATAATACGCTTTGTTTTTGCCGCGTAAGATATGCGCAATTTGTGTGCACATACGACCAACAGTTTGGTTAGTAGCATCAACAAGATACCAATCGCGTTTTACGATTTGTTCGTTAGCTGATTTTGTTTTAAAACTTAAGTGTCTCATTTAATTTAATATTTAATTTAATCCGTTTTTGGACCCAATTTTTGTTTTACACAAATAAATGGAGCGCAAAGGTAATGGGCTTTATACAGTTAACCAAGAAAAAAGACAATTATTTTTATAGCATCTTTATAATTAATTGATAATCAATAAAAAAATTATTTAAAAATTTTACCAATGCCATTTTTACTACCCAAGTTTATAGCTTTTTAATACTGCCATCAAATTATAACAAGGATTAGGAATGCGGATTTAGGTTTACCCATAACCTTCTTTTTAAATTATGCTAAAACTATGATCACTTTCCAATTTTCGACTTTTTAAAAATATATATAGATCATTTAAACATAAAGAAGTTAACTTCTGCTTACTTTACTCTTAATAACACTTGATTTTCTAACACCTTTCCTTTTTATACTTTATTGATAATAAAAAATAATTGAGATGAATAGAGAGATTATTTTAGCGTAATAGTTTTGTTAAATAATAGTATCGTTATTCGGCGTAGTTAACTTATAACCTAATAATTGGAAATAATTTATAAAACATTGTAAGGAATGTATTTCAGAAAATTGGAATAAAATGTTTGACATGTGGCTAATATCTGAAGCCGATATGGAATTTGGTTATGGATATCAGAAAAAATGTAAGGAACATTTTGGAGATTATATAACAGATGAGACAAAGTTACTATTATGGTTTTCTGGTAAAAATATAATATATGCTATTAATTCTTTTATTTCCTTGCATGGCTATGCATTAGATAAACTTCTTGAATTTGTAGAAAAATTTGTGTCTGAACAACTTGATGATTTTGATAACAATTTTGATACAACGGAATGGTATAATGAA
>CAIWHF010000038.1 GCA_903912405.1 uncultured Bacteroidota bacterium
ATTGCGTCTTCCCTAGCGTCCATCTCCAACCATTTAAGGAGTCGGGTTTAGGACTAGTATACCAATAAGGATCTAATACAATGAACAAGGCATTCCCCCAGGTCCAAGCATAATAATTCTCTCTTTGTCCAACAAATGGGTGCATTATAGTATCTCCACTATAAATACTGTTAGGTGATGGGTTTAAAAAGAACTTTTTTCGTTCAAGGGTATTCCATACAGCAATATTATTTGCCGTACCATCCAAATTCCATCCAGATTCGCCTTCGTGATTTCCTAATGCAATAAACAAGGGAACAGAATGTGTTATTTTATTATAGTAAGAGCGCAATAAATTACATCTAAAAGGAATTGTGTCGTGAGGTATTATGTTGGTTGCTAAATTCTTCAACTTATCTGTCATTAAAAAATCGCCTAAATCAATCATAAAGTCAGGTTGGTCTTCTAATTGATTTTGCAAACAACGGTTATATACGGCGGTATCCGTTTGGTTATCAAGATGAGGATCTGCTTGCACTACAAACGTAAAACTTGCATTAGATGATCGTTGTGTTTGAAAATGATATTCTGGACGTTGTATAAATTGAGTAGTACCATATTTCCTATAATTCACACGATAGTAGTAGGTTGTATTCGGCAATAAATTGGTAAGAACCCATTCGGCAGGAGCATTATTTGGAAATAATTGTGTTGGTGTTTGAAATCCATACACCCCACTTGAAACCCCATAATCAACTTTAATTTCTACACTATCTGCAAAAATCATATTCATGGTAATGCTATTATTAGTTGGCCTTCCCAATTGCTCCGAGTGGAGAATCGTTTGAGCACTTACAGCAATTGCAAAAAAATTAAGTATACTAGCAATGAAAAAAATTATACGCATAGAATAATTTAATGTTGAATAATTACTTTTTTCACAATTCTTGTTTCATTTACTAAAGCTTGCAGATAATACAAACCATTCGGCAGTTCGGACGTATTGATTTTTTTCTGATTAGTGTTAAGAACATTTCTGCCAAGAGCATCGTATAAATTAGCTTCCTTAAACTCTATACCATAAGCAATTTGAATTTCGAGTTGCTGATTACTTGGGTTGGGCACAACGGCAATTTCCTGTTCATTTACTAAAGGTAAAACAGCAGTACTGTTGCAAGTACCAATCGTATAAGAAAATCCAATCTCTTTATTTTTGTGCATTCCACTTAAGGTATCAGCAGGCAGATAGGCTTTTACATAATCTACTTTCAAGCAAGAAGGGGATACTATAACTCTGATATGTCCAGTACCATCTACGGTATCAGAAACATAAGCACTAGCATTGGCTAGCATGCCAATTTGATAAGTAGAATCTGCTGCCATTGGGCACGATTGATACGTTACATTATCCATTACTTCATGAGCAAAAACATGATCGTGCCCTTGAAAGAAAATATTAAGGCCGTTATCAACAAACAATTTATGAATAGGCTTAGCCCAACCTGGTCGTTTGGTAGGAAAGCTATAGGTAGTGCCATTCGCACCATCATATCCACCCCATTCGTATAATTTTGCATTTAAAATACCCCCTCTATCCTCACCTCTTACATGATGTGCAAAAGCAAACTTATATTTTGCCGTACTATTTTCTAAAGTGGCTTTTAGCCAAGCGTATTGTTTATCACCAATGGTCCAATCCCAATTATGGGGCTTAGCCGTTGTATCACAATCATATCGATAAACATCCATTACTATAAAAAGAGCATCGCCCCAATTCCAAGCATAATAATTTTCAGGCAATCCCATACCATAGGCTTCAGCAACGGTATCGCCTGTATAAAAGCCATTAGGATAAGGATTTGGATAATAGTACTTTCTCCAAAGTGTTCCCCAAACGGCAATATTATTAGGCGCATTATTTACTAAATAATATTTTTTCTCCCCCTCATGATTACCTAAACAAACATAAAATGGAATAGAATGTGTGATTTGCCCCAAGAGTGGACGATAATATTTATGAAGCGTATCCATTTGATAGGAGGTACTAGTGTTAGGTGTATGATCATCGCCAAAAATATCTCCCATAGTAATCATAAAATCTGGCTTATCAGCGGCTTGATTTTGAAGGGTAATATTGTACATATTGAGCACCCCTTTTTTATCATACAAATGCTCGTCGGTTTCAATTGTAAAGGTAAATGTAGATCCTTTTGCTCTTTGTGTAAAAAAGGAATATTCGGGGGAAAACGAATAAGCACTTGCAGTTGTCGTTTTATATTTCAATCGATAATAATACTTTGTATTAGGTAATAAATTGTGTAAATCAACTTCATCTGGCACATTAAGGGTATGCACAATTTGATTGGTACTAAGTGGATAGGATCCCGATGCAGTTCCATATTCAATGAAAAATTGCATATTAGCATTGAACATCACACTTACTGTAATAGATGAATCGGTAGGCCTACCTAATACTATGGAGTTAATTTGGGCAGCAACATCAAGCGTGACTATTAATGCCAATAAGATGCTAAGAGGACGTTTCAAATTATTATTTTGAGGGATTAAGGATTCGATTTAATAGCGTTATACCCACAAAGCAAATGGCAATACAATAATAAAGGGCTTTAGGCACAGAGCTGTCTATTTTAAAGTTAAATAAAACTATTTTGACTTTACATAAATAAAATAGTTTAATCCAATTCAAGAAATTCCCTAAAAACAAAAAAGACAATCTTTTTCAAGATTGTCTTTTTGCAATTTGTCGGGGAGACAGGATTCGAACCTGCGACCCCCTGGTCCCAAACCAGATGCGCTACCGGCCTGCGCTACTCCCCGAACATATTTAAAAACTGCTTTGCCGAAAAGCAGCTCGCGGTGAGGGCGGGATTCGAACCCGCGGAACGGTTTGACCCGTTCGGCAGTTTAGCAAACTACTGGTATCGGCCTCTCACCCACCTCACCTACATTGTATACACAATGTTATAAAAGATCTTAATTTTAAAACTGATGTCTTAAAAAGGAATGCAAAGATACTATTTCTAAGTAAAAAAAAAAGCTTTTGTACTACTTTTTTACAAGCTTGCTAATTGCACTTTTTGCTGTAGTTCTGCTACTTGCTCTTTATACTCCATATCGGTATCCATTAGGTTTTCTACCGTTTGGCAGGAGTGAATTACCGTGGTATGATCAAAGCCGCCAAAATGCTCACCTATATTTTTCAACGAACATTTCGTGAACTTTTTAGCTAAGAACATAGTGATTTGTCTTGCTTGCACCACTTCACGTTTTCTGGTTTTAGCCAATAAACGATCGTAAGGCATATGGAAGAATTCGCAAACCATTTTTTGAATATTCTCAATAGACAATTCTTTTGAAGCAGTCTTAATGAAATTTTTCATTACACGTTTTGCTAACTCAATATCAATTTCTTTTTTATTAAGCATGGCTTGCGCAAGCAATGCAATTAAAGCACCTTCTAGTTC
>CAIWHF010000039.1 GCA_903912405.1 uncultured Bacteroidota bacterium
AGGCGTGTAGCATATCTCTATCGCAATTAGACCCAGGAAAAACAATAACTCCAAATTTCATGTTCGTATTATTCAATAATTAATTATAAAAAAAATCTAAATGTTATAAGTGTTGCAAACACTAAATAAAAGGCAAATGTAACAAATTGCTTTCGTTTATCAGAAGTAAAAATATTAGAAATCAATAAAGCAGAAGCAGGCACTACTAATAACCAATTACCCGATTGCTCCTGCTGCATAAATAAAGCAACAAGGGCGGTAAAAACTAACATTCCGAATACAATAGCCCAGCAGCGTCTTACGTAAATAGTTAAAAGAGTTAATTGAGATTGTAATAAATAAATACCGGTTATTAATAAGACAATGAAGAATATTAGATATACTAGGCTTACAATAGGCAAATGCAGCTCTTGAAAATGCACTAAATTAAGTTTGGTTATTAATTCCATCCAATTGGCAAAATCGAATAAATATAAAATTGTTACAAAAAAATAGATGGGGGTCAGAAATCCAAGCAAAAGCACTACCCACTCTACTAAATAAATAGGTCTAAGGAATGCAATACATAAGTACATCAAAACAAAGAGTAGATAGGCCGGCTGAATGATCAATGCTATCAAAGAGAATAGAAACCCAATATTGAATAAATGCTTCCTTGGGGATTGACTAGAGCCAATAATAAAAATCAAATTCATAGCTGGCAATAAAAAACATAAGGCTAGCTGCGTAGCTGTAAATCCCCTAAAGGAGCTAAATAGTGTAGCTAAAAAAACAAATAATAATGCTGGCAAATAACCTGTTTGATTAAATAATTTATTCTTAACAGCCAAATAATTAAGATATAAGGCTTGAAAAATAGTTAAGCAAAAAGATAAAAAAATATATAAACTTCTATTGGAACCGAAAAACCAGTTGGCAAAATCAAGTATATAATTAAATAACACGGTATTATGTACAATTGCCGGTTCAAGCTTTATAACATGAGTAGGCATTGCAAATAGCAAAAAGGCAAATGCCAGTAATAATAAAACAGCAAAAGGGTTATTATTTCTAAAAAGACTATACACTATAGGGAAATTAAAAAATGAGCTTGGTTAAATACAATTGTTTCTTTTTAATGCATGGAATTAGTAATTCATTGGCACTTATTTGTAATGAATTTCTAGGAACCCAATCACTTGTTTCGTTTTTATACGCGCGTAAAGGTTCTAAATCTAATTTTCCAGTTATGGCATCTACCGACACAAATTGACCTCTAATTTTATTTGCTCCAATAGTAGAATAAAAATAAAGCAAATTACCGCCAGAAAGTACGGTAGCATAAGATGAAAAATAACCTTCATCATCTTGAGAAAATTGTTCTTTATCTACTACAGAACACCACTTTATAATACCGTCCTTATCAAAATTAAAAATGGCTAAAGGTCCATAATGATACTCTCTAATAGTTTTAGTATTAGACATTGGTGCACTACCAAAAGCCATCACAGAAAAGCCACCCATGTTTACTACTCTACTGGTTTCAAAATAATTTTCTAATTCTAAAAAAAAACTCCCATCTTTTTTACAAACCGCTGTATTCAAATGAAATTGCTGCCAGTCGAAGTTGGAAGACATCGACGTTTGAGCAAATAATTCGTTGGCATTAAAGGCATAGGAAGCTAACATTCTTGCTTTAGCACCTTTTTCAGCAATTTGGTATATTTGTAAGTTCTTAGTAGCCTGTCTAGTTTTTGCCTTTACAATGACCGATAAGAAAAATTGGTTATTAACGGGATGAGGTGTTATAAGATGTTCTACCGCATAAGCATTTGAAGGCATGGGAATACTGCTAAAGCCAACGGATTTATCAACTAGATGTATAGTGGCAAGCGCATGAGAAAAAGGTTTATCCATTGATGCAGATACATCTTGAATAAAAGCTGCTAATACGCCATCTTTATTGAGCACAAATTTGCTAAGTAATGCTATTTCATTGGTAGGTACGGATACGGTATGAATAGCGGAAAGGGAATCGGCTACATTATAACAATACTGTATTTGAAAGGAATTTTGACGCTGTTGAGCATTATACAAAACAAATTGTTTTTTATCTTCTGATATAGCCCAATTAAATTCAGATATATCTCCTTTAAACAAGCTTGTTTTTTTTTCAAAAACAAAACTTTGTCGTTTTAACAATCCATCTAAATTAAGGCTAGCAAATTCTGCATATCCAACACCTTTATCTATGTATTTGTATAAAAAAACAAGACTGTTACTTTGGTATATAAAGGCCTCTACCCATTCACATTTATTGGGTAAAAAATCGAGTAAAATATTCTTTTGCAGCTCCAATTTGTCATTGTAAATATGAAGCGTGTATTCCTTATTATAGCTAGTAACGGTATAGGTTTGTTTATTTATCTTTCCTATTAATAAATAAGCATTAAATGTTTTATCAAATTTCTCCGCATCCGAAAAACAAACTAATTGCGCCAAACTCAAGTTGCTAATTGCAAACAACATGACGATCAACAACACTAATTTATTTATTTTCTGCTTCATTTGTATAGTGGCCTATTTATTGTTTAAAGGTAAGGAACAAGTTGAATATTTAAAAAAACGATTTCTATTATGAGCTACAACCTTATACAAGGCATCTCTTAAAAATTTTGGTATACAATAACCAATAAGGGCAAACGTATACAGACCACCAATAGCATATAGGCATTGTATAACTGCGGTCGAATAAAAATAAGTTTGTTTATGTTTAGTTACAAAAACCACACTATCTAAAGGCATGGAGTCCTTTGAAGTATACTGCGTAATTGGCAATATAATTAATCGATTATGCTTGTCTTTTTTACGAAGAAATTGAATTGCATTACTACACATCAAACATGGAGCATCGTAGTATAAAATACCCTTGGGAAGCTTATTTTTGAGCAGTATCGACATACAATAAACTATGTTTGAGTTTAATTACAGAATCAATTTTAAAGGGCACTTCCATGATAAGCCTTTTTTCTAGATCCTCCTTTGCTTGTTTTTTAATATAATTGATAGCGGGAGCAGAGAGGCTATCTATAATGAGTTGCATTTCATTATTTTTATACGTTTCAGGCGCCACAACTTGTTGCCTACAAGATAGGCAACTAAGCAAACACAAGCTAATTAATAAATAGTGAGAAAATCGTTTCATGAACCTTGTAAAGGTGCTAAAAAAGTATAAATTATTATAGGTATTGACAAATAATTAACGTTCAATTAAAGTATATTTGAATACGATTAGCCAAATGAAAAAAATATTCGCAATAGTCTTTTTGTTACTTTATTCCCTTACTTATGCATGGGCCGACAAAGGTGTGAATGATACTATCCGTTGTGGCACCTACCCTATGCTAAATGGAGACACCTTACCCTCTTTTTATTTAGCCGATATTATCATTCGAGTAGATGCTCCAGCATTTATAAAACAACAACGAGAAGCAAATCTTCAAAAAGACCGAGAACTCGCATTGCTACGATATAATGTATATAAAGCCTATCCCTATGCATTAATAGCTGCCAATGTCATTAAAAATGTGGACGCTGAATTAGCAAAATTACCGAGTAGAAAAGCAGAGAAAATCTATTTAAAAAAAGTAGAAGCTGAATTGAAAAGCAAATTTAAAGGGCAACTTGAGAACCTAACCATGTCTCAAGGAGC
>CAIWHF010000040.1 GCA_903912405.1 uncultured Bacteroidota bacterium
GAATCGTTTTTTGATTAGATTTTTTATTTTAGTTGCATCTATTTTCGCCCTCAGCTCACAAGTGAAAGCATCTCACTTTGCGGCTGGTGACATTAAAGTGGAATTTGTTGGATTAGATTCCTTGGACTTGCGCTATAAAGTAACCGTTACTGTATATTATGACTGTAAGGGTACTGCACCTTATGCAACGGTTGGTCTTTTTTATCAATCAACTTCGGCTGGTGTAAATACTTCAGTGCTTGTCCCATTTGATGTTGCTCAAAATCTAACCTTGAGTCAATTGTGCCCGGCCTATGCTTCACAATCTGCATGTGTTAATCCAAGTTCAACGGCTTACCCTGGTTTCTTCAAACGTGTATATGCTACTGTATTGACGTTGACTAGACGACCAGATTGGAATTTTTGGATCAATGAAGGTGCAAGAAATGGAGCAATCACTAATTTAACTTCACCATCTAACTTCGTAGTATATTCTCGTTATAATAATTTGATTCGTTATAACAATAATACACCAAACTTTACTATTGACCCAGTACCTTATTATTGTATTAATCAACCATCTCAATTCTTAAACAGTCCTTATGACGCAGATGGAGATTCTATTGTGGTAACCCCAAATTTAAGTTATGGTTCTTTTGGAACAGGTATCACTATTCCAAATTTCTCAAATCAAACATTATTTGCCTATAATTATGAACCAGGTTTTACAGCTGCTAATCCTGTTGCGTCATCATCAACAAATCCATATAAGGTTAATTCAGGTACCGGAACGGCAACCTTTACGCCTACATTAGATGGAGCCATGGTTGTGGCTTTTGAAGCAGCAGATTATGATCGCTGTACCAAACAATTATTAAGTACTGTTAGTCGTGACGTTCAAATTATTGTGTCTCCAGCAGGTCAATGTAATATTCAAATACCTGTAATTGATTCTTTACCTTCTAATTTAGTGAACTGTACTTTAGATACAGCTGGTGGGTCTAAAAACATCAATGTTTGTCCAGGTCAAACCATTAGCTTTCAAGTGCAAGCTGCAGCTTCAGTAATTACAAATTTGGTTACCATTAATTCTAATGCTGCCCAATCTTGTCAAGGGTCTTCTTTTATTGTTAACAATCAATATTCTTTAAATCCAACGGCTACATTTACTTGGACACCAACGGTAAACGATATTGGAGACCATATCTTCCTAGGTATTGCTGCCGATTCTACTTGTGGCGGCAGTCAGATTTTTGTGGTAAAAAACTCTATGTATGTAATTGTACGTGTACAAGCATCGGTAGATGCGGGGCCAGATGGTTTCGTTTGTCCAGAGGGTGGTAAACCATGGCAATTAAATGCAGGCGGACCATTAAATGTCCCTTATATCTGGACAGATGTAAGCGGTGGTGCACCTAATGGATTAGATAATGCAAATATTAAAAATCCAACCGCGCTACCTACTTCAGATGCTTGCTATGTGGTTGAAATTGGTACGTGTATTCCAACTTGTAAAAGTAAGGATACCGTATGCATTTCTCAGAAATCAAATAGTAGTGTTACCATTGTTCCGGGTTCTCCAATTATTGTTTGTAGACCAGATTATATACAGCTAACAGCTAATGTAGTTGGAGATAAACCAATTGCCAATTTACCTTGTGGAACAGCAAATCCACAAACTTGCCCTACAGAAGATTCTACAACTGTAGTTTTCCCAGGTGGATCTATTTTACCAAATCTAGTGGGTACTCCTTTTTATTCTCCATTCTGTGGCGATTTAAGATCCGCTCGTTCTCAGTATTTATATCGTCAAAGTGAAATGCGCTCTTACGGTATGTACTCAGGAACTATCAATAGTTTATCATTCTTAGTGCAAGCACCAACTGCTACAACGTATAGTAATTTCAGTATTTCAATGAAGTGTACAAACAGAATGAATTTGGATCCAGTTTATGGGCCATTAGAAAATACGGGTATGACTACCGTCTTTACTTCGGCTACACCAATTGCCTTGAATGTAGGTTGGAATAAATTTGTTTTCAATACTCCTTATACTTGGGATACTACTCAAAATTTAATTGTAGAGGTTTGTTATTCCAATGCAAGTGTTGGAACAACTTCAATTATAAGTAATGTATCAACATCATATATTGCTACACAAAGAAAATCAACAACTACAGGTACAACTAATTTCTGTGCTACACCATTAGCAACGGGTACAACTGATGCGTTTTTATATCGACCATTAATTAAATTCAACTCTTGTAGAGCACCAGAAGCTGATTTTCCATACACATGGAAACCCGGTTTCTTCTTGTCGGATTCTACAGCAGGTGCTCCATTCGCTTATATCGCAGATAATATAAAATATGTAGTTAAGTCTGTAGACAGAGATGGTTGTGTCTTTAGAGATTCGGTAGATATTTTTGTTCCGCAACATCATTTTACTCGTTTCCCAATTGATACCTCAATTTGTATCGGTGACACTATTATATTAAGAGGTTTTGGTGCCAACACCTATCAATGGTTTGAATCAGATGCGTTTAATCCACCTACGGCGTTATCATGTACCAATTGTCAAGATCCTTATGCATTCCCAACAGTAGATACCAAATACTATGTAATTGGATATCCTGCAGATAGCTATACCGATTCTGTGAAATGTGCAGATACTTTAGCAATTCAAGTGCGCATTCGTCCATTGCCAACAGTAGATATTTTAATGGCTTCAGATACTACCGTAAAATATGGTTCAACGTTATTAGTGAGTGCAACCTCTAGCGCTTCTAGATTCTTATGGAGACCAGTAGCATCGGTGACGAATCCTAATTTGCTAGTTACTACTTTGAAACCAACAAAAAATACTACCTATACCTTAGTTGCAATTGATAAGTATGGTTGTAAAAATGAAGACTCTATTCATGTAAATATCGATTACAGAGATCATCTGATGGTACCTTCAGCATTTAGTCCAAATGGCGACGGAAGAAACGATGATTTCAAAGTAGCTAATTTGACTTTCCAAAGAGTAATAGAATTTAGAGTCTTAAATCGTTGGGGACAAGAAGTATACTATGCATCCAACAATAAGCCATGGGATGGAACCTGGAAAGGTGTTCCTCAAGACATGGGCACCTATAGTTACTTCATTAAAGTAGCTTACCCAGACGGTATCATAGAAACCTACAAAGGAGAAGTGACCTTAGTAAGATAATTTATTTTAATTTTATTAAAAAAAGGAGCTCAAATTGGAGCTCCTTTTTCATTTTTTTACTAGTTTAAAAAAAAACAAATTATGTAAAAAATGTTATTTTACACAGCAGTGCTAATTGCCGTACTTTTTAGCATACAATCTATTGCATTTGCTCAAGCAGATCCTGTTGAACGTATTTGGCTCAATCAAGAAAAAACGGGAAAAGTTCAAATTTATAGAGCGCGTGATGGCAAATTATATGGCAAAATTATGTGGCTGAGCGAACCCAATAAAAATGGTGCTCCTAAAGTTGATGATAAAAATCCGGACCCTAAAAAAAGAGCAACACCAATTATGAATTTAATTATCCTTAAAGGGTTTACTAAGTCGGAAGAAAATGTTTATGAAGGGGGTACTATCTACGATCCTAAGAATGGCAAAACCTATTCATGCAAAATGACCTTGAAAGGTAAGTCATTAGATATTAGAGGTTTTATAGGCATATCTTTAATTGGTAGAACTTCTGTTTGGACATTAGCTGAATAAATTCCATTATGTCACTTTTAAAAGTGTAGCTATTGCTACACTTTTTTTATGTTTAAATAGTACATTTACATCATGCTTTTAAAAAATGTGATTGGCCAAGAACATGCTAAAAAAGGGCTCTTAAATATGTATCAGAGTGGCCATTTGCCGCATGCACTTTTATTAGTTGGGGAAGAGGGCTATGGGGGCTTGCCATTGGCTTGGGCCTTTGTTCAATTTATTATGTGTGAGCATAAGTTGCCTACAGATGCATGTGGTACTTGCCCAAATTGTTCAAAAATTAGCAAATGGGAGCATGCCGATGTGCATATTTCTTTTCCAAGTATTAAATTGTCATCCGACAAAAAGAATTTAAGCAAATATCATATCGATTCCTTTAAAGAGTTTGTAGCTCAAACGCCTTATGGCACTTGTTATGATTGGCTACAATTTATAGAAGCAGATAATAAACAAGGCAATATTTCTAAAGACGAGTGTGATGAAATAATACATCAAATGAGCCTAAAATCGTATGAGGGCGGGCTTAAAGTGCAAGTGATTTGGCTACCAGAATATTTGGGAAAAGAGGGTAACCGACTTTTGAAATTAATTGAAGAACCGCCAGCAGATACCTTGTTTATTTTAATTACGAGTGCTAAAGAAGACGTGATGCCTACTATCGTTTCTCGTACACAAGTAGTGCCGTTGGTGCCCATACCGGCCAACTATTTATATGAAGAGCTTGTGCATAAAGGCATTACCGATCCGGCAGCAGCTGCTCAAATAGCACAGATCGCTAAAGGTAGTTATGCAGAGGCCTTACATTTGGCCAAACAATTAGACAATGATCTCTTTACAGATTTAAGAAATTGGTTTAATGCCATTTTTGCAAAAAAAGGTGCTGATATTGTTTCCTTTGTAGAAGAGTATGCAAAAAAGGGTAGAGAGCAGCAAAAGAACTTTTTACATTATGTAATGACAATATTAGAACAAGCCATTAAAGCGCGCTATATTCCTGAAAGTCATGTAAACTTACCTGATGCTGAAAAACAATTTGTTCTGAAATTAGCGTCCATGCAGCTAGATATGGACCAATTGCAACAAATGATAAAAGAAATAAACGATACGCAATATGCTATTGAGCGCAATGCACATAGTAAAACACAATTGCATGCCTTATCCATTTCCCTTCAATTTATCATTCAGAATAGAAAATGGATGGGAAATGTTTATTAAAGTGAATATTACATATTATTTTGTAAATTTGTAAAAACAAAATTGTTAACATAAAGCCAGGTGATTTGCGTGTCGATGAGAGGGGTGTGGCTTCAATATAAATTAAGAACTATGGGATGTGGAAGTTGTGGTACAGGAACAGATGGAAAACCGGGCGGATGTAAGAGCCACGGATCGTGCAGCACCAGTGGCTGTAATAGAATGAATGCCTATAACTGGTTAAGTGCTTTGCCCTTATCAGATGCCTCTAAACCTTATCCTATTTTAGAGGTTAGCTTCAGTAATGGAAGCAGAAAAGATTTCTATAAAAATAATACCTATCATATTTTTGAAAAGGATCAATGGATTGTTTTAGAAGGTACAGGAGGAATAGATATTGGTCAGGTGAGCTTAACGGGCGAACTTGTTAAATTGCAATTGAAAAAATACCGTGTTCAAGAAGATGCTGTTGTAAAGCGAGTTTTAAGAGCGGCTACTGCTGAAGATTTAGACTTGTATCATGCGCAAAAAGAAAGAGAAAAAACTATTTTAATTCGTTCTAGAGCTATTGCCAAAGAATTTAAATTAGAGATGAAGGTTTGCGAGGTAGAACTACAAGCCGATGGCAAAAAAGCAACCTTTTTCTACACCGCAGATAGTCGTGTAGATTTTAGAGAACTTATCAAAGTATATGCTACAGATTTTAAAGTAAAAGTAGAAATGCGACAAATCGGTGCTCGTCAAGAAAGCGCTAAAGTGGGTGGCATTGGATCTTGTGGAAGAGAATTATGTTGCAGCACATGGCTTACCGATTTTAAATCAGTGAATA
>CAIWHF010000041.1 GCA_903912405.1 uncultured Bacteroidota bacterium
CATCTCGTGTTCTAATAAAAAATTACGCGCTGGTTCTGGTTGAGCATTAGCAGATACCATAGGTGTTTCTGCAACTACTAAGGTTATTTCCTCCTCATAAGATGGTTGCACTGTTTTAGCGATATGCAAATTAGATGGCATATTTGATTGCACAGAAGCAATTGGTGTTTCTACTGAAATAGAAGTTGTTGCTTGTAAGCTTGCAACTGAAGCACTTACTACTTCAACAACTGCTTGCGGTGGTGCAGAAAAACTAGTTGGCTCTGCAGGAGCTTCTGGCGCAACAGGAGCTTTGAAAACAACCGGTTCAGCAACATATGAAGAAGTTGGTGTTTCAAGATTTTCAGTTGGCGAAGTAGGCGCTACTAAAGTTGGCATCATGGAATTTGTTACTGACGCTTCTACAACTATTGCTTTAAGAGCTTGCTCTTCGGTGTGAACAGCTGCTGAAGTATCTTCTAATGAAACTACAATTTTATTAGCTTCATTTTTCATTTCATCAATTTCTCCTTTATGCTTAAATCCTGTAGCAATAACCGTTACAGAAATTTTATCGCCCAAAGACGCATCTTGACCCATACCTAAAATAACTTCACAATCGTCACCCGCTTGTGCTTGAACATAGGCTTGAATAATGTCATTTTCATCCATCGTATGTTCAAATTCTCCAGGAGAAGAAAGGATATTTAGTAATATCCATTTAGCACCATGAATATTATCATCATTTAATAATGGAGAATTCAACGCTTGTTCTACCGCTAATTGCGCTCTGTTTTCGCCAGCTATTTGTGCACTACCTAAAATGGCTCTACCACCATTTCTCATTACCGTTGACACATCTGCAAAGTCGGTATTAATTTGACCTGTTGTATTGATAACATCCGTTATACATTTAGCAGAAATAGCTAACACATCATCTGCTTTTGAGAAAGCTTGTGTGAAAGGTAAATTACCAAATTGCTGACGCAATTTGTCATTGGAAAGAATTAGCAACGTATCTACATGTTCTCTCATTCTTTCTATACCCTCTTCAGCTTGTTTCAATCTTTTTTTCCCTTCATAGGTAAACGGCGTTGTAACAATACCTACGGTTAATATACCTAAATCTCTACAAATTTTAGCAACAACCGGAGCTCCACCCGTTCCTGTTCCTCCACCCATACCTGCAGTAACGAATACCATTTTGGTATTTACTTTTAAGAGTTTTTCAATATCGTCATAACTTTCTTCACATGCTTGTTTCCCAATTTCAGGATTTGCTCCTGCACCTAAACCTTGTGTTAAGTGCGGGCCTAATTGAACCTTATTTGCTATTGGGCTTAATGCCAATGATTGAGAATCGGTATTACATACAATAAAATCTACGCCTTCAATGCCTAAGCTGTGCATATAATTTACAGCATTGCATCCACCTCCACCAACACCAATTACTTTTATGATGGATGATTGATTTTTTGGTATTTCGAAATGTATCATTTTAAATTATTTTTTTTGGGTTAGTTGTTTTGGGTTCTTGTTATATTTTATTTTAATTCTGCATCTTGAGCGTCGGTCTGCACTTCTTCAAAAAGCTCAATCAACTTATCCTTAAATTGGGTAAGTATATTTCTTCTTTTTGCACCAGTAGCATTTTTTTGCTTGCTTGGCTCCTTTTCTGATGTAGTATTAGTATGGTTCATTACTACTGTAGTTGCGGTTTCAGTAGTATTGGTTGCGTTCGAAATTACATCATCTTGATTTTGTTTAATAACATTTTTCAAATAAGAATTCCCCATATCGTTGATAACTTGTAGGGCTCCGTTTTCTAAATCGTCAAATCCTCTTAAAACTAGACCAATACAAGTTGAATACATAGGGTTCATAGCGGCACTGGCAAAGCTACTATCACCACCAATATGCTCATTTGGATCGCCAATTCTAGTGCTTAAACCGGTTACAAAATCAGCTAATTGCGTCACATTTTTCAATTGAGAACCTCCACCAGTTATGATGATACCTCCATGCAAACGCGTATCCATACCAATTTGCTTAAGATGAAAATACACTTGCTCCAAAATCTCATGCATACGTGCCTGAATAATCATCGAAAGATTTTTCACCGAAACTTGTTTAGCAGCCATCCCTCTAATTCCAGGAATAGAAATATATGCATTATCCACTGCACTGGAAGCTAACGCAGAACCATGAATAACTTTCATTGCTTCAGCTTGAGCTCTTAAAACCCCCAAACCTGTTCTAATGTCATTGGTTACATTTACACCCGCGTATGGGATAACCGCAGTGTGTTTTAAAATTCCATCATAAAATACAGCTAAATCGGTAGTGCCACCTCCAATATCAACAATGGCTACACCCGCCTCTAAATCTTCATCGCTAATTACAGCAGCGGCACTTGCAAGAGGCTGTAGTATAATATCAATCATTTCTAACCCTGCTTTCTCAATACAACGTTTGATATTTTTTATTGCATTTTTATCGCCCGTAACAATATGAAAATTGGCGCCAATTTTCACTCCATTCATTCCTACCGGCGAAGAAGTTGTTTGAATATTATCAACAAAATACTCTTGAGGTATAATATCTACAATACGATCGCCTGCTGGAATATAGGTTTTGTATTGATCTTTCAATAACATGTCAATATCCTGCTTGGTAATTTCACTATCGGTATTTAATCGAACGCGATCTCCTCTTGTTTGCAAACTCTTGATATGCTGACCAGCAATACCAACATATACATTTTTAATTTCAAGATTTGGATTTGATTTTTTACAATCTGCGATAGCATTTTGAATAGACTTTACACATTCGTCTATATTTACTACTACACCATGATTAACACCAGCAGAATCGGCTCTACCAAAACCAACGATTTCGATTTTCCCGAATTCATTTTTTACGCCAGCTATAGCTACCACTTTTGTTGTACCGATGTCTAATCCTACGATTACTTCTTGTTTATTTTGTATCATTTTGAGTTGTTAATTTATTTTTTAAGAATGTATTTGGGTTGAGTATTACTTTTTTGTTTGTTCTTAGTCTTTTGTGGCTTCTTGGGGACTTCCTTCTTCTTTATTTTGTTTTTTATTTTCTGCGGTTGTGCTTTTTTTAGTGCTTTTGGAGGTGGCTTATCTTTAACTATTGGATCTGTATTTTTATTGGTACTAAATTTAGGTACTCCTATTGGTGCTTTAGCATTAATTTGTTTAGGGAAACTATCATTTACAGTTTGGTTACCAATAATACTTTTCACCCAATCAATGTTCTCATTTTTATTAACGTCTTTAATTTCTGGCAAACTTAATTTTGGTTTTGCAATTAGCTGTCCATCAAATCGAGCATCTATGGTAGTATATAAATTCCAACCTATTTTTTTGAGCAACTTCCTGTAAAATAAAAAGACATTAGACAATTTATTACTCAAATTACTGGTATCTCCTAAAATAATTAATTGTTTTCCTAAAGCTGTCAATAGGGCGAAATCGTTGGTGTCTCGCACCACAATCATTTGTGTTTGTGCATTCCAGAATGTATCCGCTTCAATATAATCTGCAATAAAAGCTATAGATTTAAACGTGTTTAATTTAGCAGTATAATTATTGCTAGGAACATTAGCAACGGCCATTAAGACTGGCGTATACGATTCGGACAATGGAATAGGATGCAACGAACGGTCTAAATAATAAGAAGCACCATTTTGTTCAAACACTCTTATGAAAGGTGTTTTTTGTGCTACCTCTATTTTAAGATTATTATTCACATCTATAAATGCTTCTGCATTCTGAATCCAAGAATTTTTATTCAAGAAACGCTCTACTTTAGAAATTGTTTCCCCATTTACTGATTGATTTGCAATATCATCACCAAATTGTGTATGTAAAATGCGTTGAATATAGGAAGCATTTAAAAAATTTGCAGCTGCTGGATTAGTAATGCTAATTTTTACAGCCTGTATTGTTTTTTTATGTTGCCATTTAAAACCATACAACAATACCCATATACTTGTAGCCAATACAAGTACTGTAAGCAATATTATTGCCCATTTACGTATCGTATTTTTAGTTTCTTGCTGCATTTATTTACTTTCTAAAATTGTTTTAATAGGTTGTATCAATTGATCGATGTCTCCAGCACCGGCAGTAATCAATAATTCTATTGCATGATTTTGTATATATTGCAAAGTCGCTTCTTTGCTTAACACCGCACCTTTTTTCACCTTCATTGCCGATAAGATAAGCTCAGATGCAACTCCTTCCATAGGCAATTCTCGTGCTGGGTAAATTGGCAAAACAATTAATTCATCTGCCAAAGAAAGGCTTGTAGCAAATCCATCCACTAAATCTTTTGTTCTTGTGAATAAGTGCGGTTGAAAAACTACTAAACACTTTTTATTAGGATACAAATTTTTGGCACTTTTAATTAGTGTTTCCAATTCTGCAGGATGGTGTGCGTAATCATCTATGTAAATAGAGTCAGTAGACTTAACAATATATTCGAATCTTCTTTTGATACCACTAAAATTTGCAAAACAAGCTTTTGCTTTTTCTAAATCCAAATTCATCGTATAGCAAACAGTAAAAGCTGCCAATGCATTTTCAATATTATGTAGACCTCCAATTTGCATTACTACATCTTGCAACTGAAACCATTTAGAAGAAATATTAAAGCGATATGAACCATTTTCAATTTTCAATCCACTTGCGTATACATCTGCATTCGTATCGTTTAAACTATAAGTAATAATACGATCTGCAACTAAATCGCCCGCACGTTTTAAACCATATTTTGCGATTAATGTGCCACCCTTTTTTATTTTAGTCGTATACGCTATAAAGGCCTCTTCCATACTTTCTGCTGTACCATAGATATCCAAATGATCAGCATCCATAGAAGAAAGAACAGCAATAGAGGGATTTAATTTCAAAAAACTACGATCATATTCATCTGCTTCTATAACAGCATTTGGCGCATCAGCACTCCAATAATTAGTATTATAATTAACGGAGATGCCGCCTAAAAATGCATTGGCTCCAACACCCATCTCTCTGAGCAAAAATGCACACATAGTAGAGATGGTTGTTTTACCATGTGTACCTGCTACCGTTATAGAGAATAATGAAGTTGAAATGGCTTCAAGTAAATCACTTCTTTTATAAAGGGTATACCCATTATCCTTATACCAGTTCAGCTCTTTATGATCTTTAGGTATAGCAGGCGTATAGACCACTAAATCAATATCTTTCTGTAACAACTCAAGGGCATCTTCATAGTGGATAGTCATACCCTCATTCTCTAATTGACTTGTTAAGCTAGTTCTTGTTTTATCATAACCAAATACTTTAACACCTTTTTGATTAAAGTACCTTGCTAAAGCACTCATGCCTATACCGCCGATGCCAATAAAATAAATATTTTTGATTGAATTTATGGCTATCATGATGCTATAGCAATTATATGGTTAGCAATAAGTTCATCGGCATTAGTAATTGCAATTTTATTTAACTGATGTGCATATTGATTACAAATAGCTTCATCTTGAAGTAGTGAGGCTAACTTAGGTAATAAATCTGTAGTTATGTCTTTATCTAAAACCATACTAGCCGCATGTCTGTTTACCAAAGACAATGCATTTGCTTTTTGATGATCTTCAGCAGCAAATGGATAAGGCACAAAGATGACAGGCTTTGCTACTATCGACAATTCTGAAATGGCTAAAGCACCTGCTCTAGATATAATGATATCAGCCGCTGCATAAGCATAATTCATCTCTTTAATAAAATCACGTACCACTATTCTATCAGCAAAAGAACTTGCTTCTTTTTTAGCTTGCTCATAAAAAGAAGTTCCTGTTTGCCAAATTAATTGCACTGGCTGTTGCAGTATTTCAGATAAACTGCTTGCGATAGTTTTATTGATACTGCTAGCTCCTAAACTACCACCAACTATAAGTACAGTTTTATATTGATGTTGCAATCCGAAAAATTCGTTTCCTTGATATTTAGAAATCGTATTCGTTGCTATTTCTGACCTTACGGGATTACCTGTCAATACAACAGTACGATTTGGAAAAAAGTGTTCCATATTCGGATATGCTGTACAAATCATGCTAGCTTTTTTAGCTAAGTATTGATTAGACTTCCCTGCAAAAGAATTTTGCTCTTGAATGAGCGTAGGAATATGCATAAGCTGAGCCATAAATAGAATGGGGAAACTTGCATAACCTCCAACGCCAACAACAACATCTGGCTGAAAGTTTTTTATAATTGATCTAGCCTCCAAAAAAGCTTTAATTAGCTTGTAAGGCAAACTGATATTCTTCAATAAATGAGCTCTATTAAATCCGACAATGTCTAAACCAATAATTTTAAATCCAGCTTGAGGAACTTTTTCCATTTCCATTTTATGCTTAGCACCAACATACAATAATTCATGTGCTTGATTATTTTTTTTCAAGGCATGACCTATAGCAAGCGCTGGGAATATATGCCCCCCAGTACCTCCGCCAGCAATTATTATATTTAATGCAGCCATTAGTTAGTTGCTCTATTTAATTCAGAAATTTTATGTTCCGTACCTTCTGTTTCACCCACATTACTGCTCACACTTAAGATTATTCCTATTGCAATACTAGTAAACCATATTGATGAACCACCCATGCTCACCATTGGCAGCGTAAGGCCCGTAACGGGTAACAAACTAACATTTACGCCCATATTTAACATAGCCTGAAAAACCAATGTTATACTCAACCCCACTGCTAAAAATGCACCATAAGCATACGGGCATCTTTGAAATATTCTAATACACCTCCACAAAAAGAGCATGTATACAAACATCAATACTGCACCGCCCAACAAACCATATTCTTCAATAATGATAGCATATATAAAATCGGAATAAGGATGGGGTAAAAAATTACGTTGCATACTTTTGCCAGGACCTAATCCTTTCAAGCCACCATTGGCAATGGCAATTTTGGCTTGTGTTGCCTGAAATTCATCTTCTTTATCATCCTCTGAAGAAGCAACTTTTTTTTCTGCACTTACATACGTTAAAATCCTATTTTTCCAAGTAGCTGCACGTGGACCAATGTTAAATAAGATCATTAATCCTATGAGCGCTATACCGGATACTGCTAATATTAAAATATGTTTTACGCTTACTCTACCTATATAAAATAAAATGCAACAAGTAAACCCTAACATTAACGCTGTAGATAAGTTTGCAGGTAATATCAACACACATATTATTATAACAGGAAATACTACCGGAATAAAACCTTTATAAAAATCTTTAATTACCCCTTGTTTTAAACTCAAAACCCTAGCTAGGTATACAAATAAAGCAAGCTTAGCAAAATCAGAAGACTGAAAGGTAATATTCACTACTGGCAAAGAAACCCATCGGCTACCATGATTTAATTTAGTGCCATACACCAAGGTATATATCAATAGTAATATGGCAAGATATAAGGCCAATCGAGACCAACTTATAAAACGTGTGTAATTTATTTTGTGCGTAAAATAGATGGTTGCTAAGCCTACAAACATATATCCCAAATGCTTAATTAAATAGAAGAGTGTGTTTTTCTCCATCTTATAAGCCAATGAACAAGTAGCACTATATACCGCCAACAAACTAATGAGCGCTAGAAATAGTACTAATGCCCAAATAACTTTGTCGCCTTTTAATTTTGGTATATAGTTGCTTATGTTCATACTTATAGTGCTTTTACGGCATTTTTAAATTGTTCGCCACGATCTTCAAAATTTTTAAACAAATCGAAACTTGCACATGCTGGAGATAATAAAACAGCATCCCCTTTTTCTGTGATTTCATAGGCTATTTTTACTGCTTCTGTTGCACTTGATGCATCATAAATAGCAGGTACAATACCTTCAAATGATTGATGTAAGATTGTATTGTCTACACCCAAGCAAATGATTGCCTTCACTTTTTCTTCAACTAAATAAGCGATTTCATTATAATCATTTCCCTTATCTACACCGCCAAGAATCAATACAGTTGGCTTATTCATACTTTCTAATGCAAACCAAACAGCATTAACATTAGTTGCCTTACTATCATTAATATATTCTACGCCTTTTATAGTTGCTACCTTTTCTAATCGATGCGATAAGCCATTAAAACTAGTTAAGCTTTCTCTGATTTTTTCTTTTCTAATACCAGCAACTTTTGCAGTTATACCGGCAGCCATGCTGTTGTATTGATTGTGCTTCCCTCTTAATGATAGTTCATGAATAGATAATTCAAATGAATCTTGATTTACATCAATTATCATATGCTCCCCTTTTATCATAGCTCCTTCTTGGTTATTAGTTGTGTTACTCATTGTAAAAAATAATTGCTTTGCTTTAGTTGTGTGGTTTAGTAAATATGCATTGATAGCATCATCATCTTGATTGATAACAAAACAATCCGTATCAATTTGGTTTTCGGTTATTTTGAATTTAGTTTGTACATAATTCTCAAATTTGTATTCATAACGATCTAAATGATCTGGAGTAATGTTTAACAATACTGCAATATTGGGCCTAAATGTTTTGATATCATCTAATTGAAAGCTACTCACTTCCATAACATACCATTCGCAAGGATTTTCAGCTATTTGCTTTGCAAAACTGATGCCTATATTTCCAACAAGGGCAACATTCATTTCTGCTCTTACCAACATATCATATATCCAAGAAGTAGCCGTACTTTTTCCATTTGACCCTGTAATAGCAATTATTTTACTGTCTCCTTTGTATCTAAATCCAAACTCAATCTCACTAATTAATTCTATTCCGTGCTTGCGTATAATTTTAACTGCTTCATTTTTTTCACTAATTCCAGGGCTTTTAATAATCGTACTAGCCTCAATGATCTTAGCAATAGTATGACCACCCTCTTCAAATTCAATTGCTTGTTCAGATAGTATTTTCTTAAATTTACTTTTTATCACAGCCCCATCCGATACAAATACGCTAAAGCCAAGCTTCTTGGCAAGCAAAGCTGCGCCAACGCCACTTTCTGCAGCACCTAAAACAACAATATGTGTAAATTCAGCTGACATCTTTTATCGAATCTTCAAGGTTACAATACTTAAAATAGAAAGCATGATTGCTATAATCCAAAAACGAGTTACAATTTTACTTTCATGATAACCTAATTTTTGATAATGATGATGCAAAGGCGACATTAAAAAAATACGCTTCCCTTCTCCATATTTCTTTTTTGTTTTTTTGAAATACCATACCTGCAACATAACAGACAAATTCTCTACCAAGAAAATACCGCAGATAATTGGAATCAATAATTCTTTACGAACAATAATAGCTAAAGATGCTATGATACCGCCTAATGCTAAACTTCCTGTATCGCCCATAAACACTTGCGCAGGATATGCATTGTACCATAAAAACCCAATACAAGCACCTACAAAAGCACCCACAAAAATGGACAACTCGCCCAAATTTGGAATATGCATAATATTGAGATAACTCGCGAATACATAGTTACCAGAAACGTAAGCAAATACGCCTAGACAAATACCCGCTACCGCAGAGACGCCCGTTGCCAAACCATCGATTCCATCTGTTATATTTGCCCCATTAGATACGGCAACAATAATAAAGGTTACAAATAATATATAAATCAACATTGTAGCTACAGACTGATAAGAACCAAAAACGCTTGCTATAGCTGCATAACTTAACTCATGTGTTTTTACGAATGGTATGGTAGTGGTAGCTGCTTTTACTCTAACATAGGTATGCACTTTATTATTTTCATCTACACGATAATAAGGTGCCGACATAATTTTTTCTGTTGGATTAGCTACAATTTCCTTCCCTGGATTTACTTCTCTTGTAGTAATTACATTTTGATTGTAATACATAGTAATTCCTACAATTGCACCTAATCCAATTTGGCCTAAAATTTTAAATCTTCCTGCTAATCCTTCTTTATTTTTCTTAAACACTTTTATGTAGTCATCAATAAAACCAACTACTCCACACCAAATAGTAGACACTACCATTAAAATAATATACACATTGGTTATTCGCGCAAATAATAAGGTTGGAATTAAAATAGCCGCAATTATAATTAAACCACCCATGGTAGGTGTCCCTTTTTTTTGTTGTTCTCCTTCCAATCCCAGTTCTCTGACCGTTTCTCCAATTTGTTTTTTCTGTAAAAATTTAATTAGTCGTTTACCAAATAACATGGATATAACTAAGGATAAAATTACAGCTAGAGAAGCTCTGAAGGTGATGTAATAAAAAACCCCTGTTCCCGTAAGGTTAAAGTGTTCTCTTAAGTAAGTAAATAAATAGTATAACATAGTTTTACTTTTCCAGTGTTTTAAAGAAGTCTACAATCATTTGAGCATCATCAAATGGATGTTTTGTGCCATTAATTTCTTGATAGGTTTCGTGCCCTTTCCCTGCTATTAGAATAATATCATTTGGCTTTGCTAACAAACATGCAGTTTGTATTGCAGCCGCACGATCTTCTATGCGTATCGAGAACTTTTTCTTGCTAACGCTTATGCCTTCTTCCATTTGATCTAATATTGTTGAAAGATTTTCGAAACGTGGATTATCAGAAGTAAGAATAACTTGATTGCTATACTTCACAGCCACCTCCGCCATTACGGGTCGTTTTTCAGCATCTCTATTACCACCACAACCAACTACCGTAATTACATGTTGATCATCTCCTTTTAGTTGCTGGATAGTTGTAAGCACATTCAATAAAGCATCGGGTGTATGGGCATAATCTACAATAGCCAACACACGTTCTTTAGCAGACAAATAGGTTTCAAATCTTCCTTTAGCTCCTAATAAATTGCTTAAATGAGCAAGCACATTCATTTTATCTTGACCAAGATTTATAGCAACACCAAAAACAGCTAATAAATTATAAGCATTGAATTTGCCTATCAATCTAAAATGCGTTTCAAATCCATCCATTAAAAGCACTAAACCAGTTAAATTATTTTCAATAATTTTTGCTTTAAACGTTGCCGGCGCCAACAAACTATAAGTACATTTTAATGCTGCTGTATTTTGCAACATAACAGCACCTCGCTTATCATCTATATTACTTATTGCAAAAGCTTCTTTAGGCAAATAGTCAAAAAGCAATTTCTTCACTCTTATATATTCATCAAACGTTCCATGATAATCTAAATGATCGTGTGTTATGTTTGTAAACACTGCCCCACAAAAATGAATCCCAGCAATACGATGTTGATGAATAGCATGTGAGCTCACCTCCATAAACACATAGGCACAGCCTGCCATTTTCATTTCATGCATCAACTGTTGAATAGCTAAAGCATTGGGCGTAGTATGTGTACTAGCCACAACCTTATCGCCAATATGATGTTGTACGGTAGAAATCAAACCACATTTATACCCTAAGGAAGTAAATAAATTAAATAATAAAGTAGCTACTGTTGTTTTACCATTGGTACCGGTAATACCAACTACTGTCATTGATTGAGAAGGGAAATTATAAAATGCGCTTGCAGCAATACCAAATGCATAATGCGTATCTGCAACTAATACATAACAAATTCCATCATTAAGCACTGCTGGCAATTGCGTAACTAAAATAGCCACTGCGCCATTTGATATTGCTTCCTCTATAAAAGAATGACTATCCACTTTTGTACCCTTCATGGCTACAAAGAGGGCGTTGCGATCACATTTTTTTGAATCCATAGCAATGGCTGCTATTTCAATATGTGCTTTGCCCAACACTTGAAGTGGAGTTACATTCAATAATATGTCGCTTAGTAGCATCATTTAATTTAAAGTAATTGTTACTTTTTGACCTTTTACAATTTTTTGTCCTGGCAAAATAGACTGTGTCACTTTTTGCCCCACTCCTTTTACTTCTACTTTCAATCCACAAGCTTCTAATAATGCAATGGCTCTACTTAAATGCATGTTGCTTAAATCGGGCATGTTATTTGCATAAATAGGAACACCCGCAGTTTTAGCACCAGTGCTACTTAGATCTTGCAATTGTGTCCAAGTAGCATTACTTGTATTAGCACTTTTGTATTTTAAGGCTTGCATTAATTTATTTACTTTCGATCCTTGTTGTGCAACTGCCACTACATTGCTGTAATTTACTTTTGCAAGACTATCTAATTGATGATGATTTTGACCAATTGAATTAGCGTAAATTTTATCCGCAATCATTCTAAATACAGGTGCAGCAATAGTGCCACCATAATATGCTCCAGAATGAGGCTTAGTTCGAATTACCACTGCTATAGTATAGGTGGGATTATTAGCTGGGAAATACCCAACAAAAGAGCCTTGATAAACACCATCTGCATAACTAATACCTTTATCCGCAACTTGTGCTGTACCGGTTTTGCCAGCAATAGAATAAAATGGAGATTGTATATGCTTACCAGTTCCTGTTAATACCACTTCTTCTAATGCCTGCCTTGCTTGACGAATAGCATCTTTACTAGCTATTTGAGGCACCACTACTTCTGGCTCAAATACCTGAACATCTTTATCGAAAGAACGAATAGCATTTACTAAATAGGGTTTCATCATAGTACCATTATTAGCTACTGCATTATAAATCATGCAGGTTCTCAAGGGTGCAATCATTACTTCATATCCCGTAGCCATCCATGGCAAAGAAGTAGCGCTCCACGATTTATTTAGCGGCGTTTTTACTACTGGTCTTCTTTCTCCCAACAAATCAATGCCTGTCTTTTGATCTAATTGTAGTTTTTTTAGAAAATTAGTGTACGCCGTTGGATTGGCAGCATAAAATTGATACGCTAATTTTGCCATTGCTACATTTGAAGAAAGTGCAAATGCTTGTTTTACCGACAATACACCTAATCCTAAGTGAGAGTCTTTCATCGTTCTATTACCGAAAGAAGCCGAGCCACCTTGAGCATTTACTTGATCGTCTACAGTTATATGCTTATCATTAAACAGCGAAAGCAAGGTCATTAATTTGAACGTAGAACCCGGCTCTGTTGGAATTAATGCGTAATTAAAATCTTCCCAATAAGATCCATCTTTTTGCCGACCTAAATTTGCAATCGCTTTAATTTTACCTGTTTTCACTTCCATTACAATGCAAGTGCCATATAAACATTCGAATTTAGACACCTGACTTTCTAAGGCATGCTCTGCTATATCTTGTATACTAACATCTAAAGTGGTTAACAAATCAAATCCATTTGTAGGCTCTAATTCAGAACCTTGAATGATCATCCATTGCCCGCCTGGCATTCTTTGTTTAACACAATGTCCATTTTCTCCTTTTAACATAGAATCGTAGGTAGCTTCCAATCCAATTACTTGACTATTTTTTCTCCACAAACCAATAGTACGCAGTGCCATTACATTAAATGGATTGACCCGTTTGTTTTTTTGCTCTACAACTAATCCCCCTTTTCTACTGCCTAATTTCATAATAGGCAATTGCTTAATTAATTGATAATCGTAATAAGGTAAATTGTGCGCCAACTCATAATAACGTGCTGTATCATTAAATTCTGCTGTCAATTCGTTATAATATGCAGCCTTTGATTTATCTTTAAAGATTGCAGCAAAAGACGAAGCTAGTGTATCTATGTACTTTGCAAAGGTGTCTTTTTTAATTACGGAGAAATCAATATGCAAATCAAACTGAGGAATTGTAGAGCATAATAAAACCCCATCTTCAGAGTAAATATTGCCTCTTTCAGAAAACAAGGTATCATTGCGCAAATTCATATTCCTAGCCATAGAGCGTAGTTTTGGGCCTTGAACCACTTGCACCCATGCTGCCTTCCCTATAATAAGAAGCGCAAATAGTAGTATACCTGTAAAAGATAAGTAAACTCTAAATCGTATGTCCTTTTTTACGCTCAATGTTGATGTATAATTTATTAATTAGCTTCTTTCTGTACAGTATCTTTTTCAATAACATATGCCGGTTGCAATAAAGGTTTTAATCCTAATCTCGATGAACGCTGAATGATATTTGTCTCAATCAATTCGCCCATCCATTTAGATTTTGCATCCATATAATGCCAACGCAATTCTTTAATTTCTTGATTTAACTTATCAATTTTCTTTTGTCTGTCTATCGCCAATTGAGAACTATAAATGTATAATCCGGAAACCACGGCTAAAAAAATAATGAAGGGCATGTTTTTCAATAGCCCTTGATGGGATACCTTTTCCAAAAAGGATCTCCAATCTTGATTATTATTTTGTTCTGCCGAAGCCATATTGTTTAAATTTTTTTTGCTATTCGTAACTTTGCACTTCTAGATCTACTATTCCTCTTTTGCTCCGCTTCACTGGGCGCTGTTGCTTTTCCTAAAGGCTTCATTAAAATAGCTTTGCGCGTACCATAAATAGAATCACGCTCTTCTTCCCAAAAACCACATTTCATATACTGCTTTACAATTCTGTCTTCTAATGAATGAAAAGTAATAACACTTAATACACCCCCTGGCTTCAAACAATCCACACACTGCTCCAAGAACGTTCTTAATACCCCCATTTCATCGTTCACTTCTATTCTTAATGCTTGAAAAACTTGTGCCAAATATTTGTGCGGATTTCCCATTACAACAGAAGAAATAAGCGTCTTGAAATTTTCTATAGTATGTAATTTCACTTTAACTCTTCCTTCAACTATTACTTTTGCTAATTGCTTCGAATTTCTAACTTCCCCATAGCGCTCAAACAACAAGTGCAATGCAGCTTCTGAATACGTAGTAACGATATGCTCTGCAGTAAGAGCAGTACGTTTATCCATCCTCATATCCATAGGCCCGTCAAAACGAATGGAGAACCCTCTTTCTGCAGTATCAAACTGAAATGAACTCACTCCTAAATCTGCTAAAATCCCATCTACCGCATCCACTTGATGGAATTTTAAAAATCGCTTTAAGAACTTAAAATTTGCAGATACAGCAATAAATCGCTCATCTTCTATTTTATTTACCCATGCATCTTCGTCCTGATCAAAACTTATCAACTTGCCGTTTTCGGATAGTTGGGCAATTATTTCTCTACTATGACCACCACCACCAAAAGTTGCATCTACATATACACCACCCTCTTTTATTTCCAATGCGGCAACCGCTTCTTTCAACATCACCGTTTCATGATAAAACACAGCATCTTGTTTTCCCATCACTATATATTTTCAAATGGATTGAAAAAATCAGCTCCAGCAACTGTTGCAGCCAAATCACTAAATCCAGCAGCATTTGCTTTGATATAATTATGATATGCTTCCTTATCCCACAATTCAATTTTATTACCTTGAGCAGAGAAGACCATATCTTTTTTAATGCCCGCAAATTCTTGTAAAGGTTTTGGCAATAAAAATCTGCCTGCAGCATCTAACTCTACAATGGTAGCGCCATTAAGAAAAAGTCGCTTGAATTCTCTAACTTTCGGATTAAAATCATTGAGCTTATTTATTTGCTCCGACAATTTCGACCAACTTTCAATCGTATAAACCGTTAAACAATTTTCAAAACCTCGATTTATGACAAAACTATCTTCTGCTCCTTCTGGCAATTGCTTACGAAAACCAGCTGGCACTAAAAAGCGATTTTTAGCATCAATCGATACTTCATATTCGCCCAAAAACCCTATAGAATTATTTACTTTCATATTTCGATACAAAGAAACACCAATTCCCACATTTTGACACTATTTCACACCTTGTATTTTTCCACAGTTTTTAAAATAGCTAATACACAATACTGTATTGACTTTAAAGGGATGCAATCACATCTGTTAATAAGCCTATGGGGATTACTGTTTATAAGTGTTAATAACTCTTAATCGCCTTCATTAACAAGCCTTTCAGTTCATTCGTTTGCCAAAAAACGGCTAACTTTTTGCCTTTGCCACTGCAAATAGCAGCTTTTGCTAGAATTAACAAATCTATAGTTAGTAATACGAAGCAATTCATTATTTTTGTTCACTTATTATGCAAAAGCTACTTAGATTTTTAGTACCCATATTCTCTATATCCTTTATTTTCAGTGCTTGTAGTAGTTACGAGGCCGTTTTGAAAAGCAAGGATATCAATTTTAAATTAGCGAAAGCAAACGAATACTATGAAAAGAAAGATTATCAAAAAGCAAATGAGCTCTATGGTATGATCACTCCTATTTTGAGAGGTACCAAGAGTTTTGAAGCCGTATATTTAAAATATGCAAATAGTTATTTTAACTTGAAAGATTACCTCAGCGCTTCCTTGCATTATAAAAATTATGTAGAGGTTTTCCCTACATCAAAAGAAACAGAAAATGCAGAATATATGCATGCCTTATGCTTGTTTAAACTCGCCCCCAAAGCGTCATTAGAGCAAACCAATACCCTCAAAGCGCTAGATGCTTTACAGTCATTTATAAATACGCATCCTACATCTTCACACATTGCAGAAGCCAATAAATTGATAGCCAATTCAGTAAAAAAATTAGAGCAAAAAGAAGCTGATGCAGCGCAACTATATTTTAAAATAGGACAATACAAAGCAGCAAGTGTTTCCTTTAAAAGTGTACTTAGAAATTACCCAGAATCAGAAAAATCTGATTATTACCAATATTTTATTATAAAAAGTTTGTACCTTTACGCCCATTCTTCAATTGAAACGAAGCAAAAGGAACGTTATTCAAATGTATTAACTGCATTTGAAGAATTACAAAACGAACATCCAAATTCTACTTTCATGAAGGACGCTGAAAAATATAAAAATTTATCAATTAATTTTTTAAAAACTATTGACAATGAGCTTAAATAAAAGAGCAATGGCCGCTGTAAATCCTTTAATAGAATCACGTGATGTGGTAGCTATGAAAGAAAAAACTGGTAATTTATATGAGTCAATTGTAATCGTATCTAAACGCGCAAATCAAATTGCCGTAGCTATGAAAGAAGATTTGCATAAAAAATTAGACGAATTTAGCAGTCATACCGACAACCTAGAAGAAATTCATGAAAATAA
>CAIWHF010000042.1 GCA_903912405.1 uncultured Bacteroidota bacterium
CAGACAAAACGCTTACCCAACAAATTAGCATTCAAAAATAAGTTGACGCATAAATAAAAAAGCCCCGAAATATTTCGGGGCTTTTTTATTTATGCGTCAACTTATTTTTGAATGCTAATTTGTTGGGTAAGCGTTTTGTCTGCTTGAACAATTTGTAGCACGTAAATACCTGCATAATAAGTTTTGGTATCAAAATATGCGATTGTTGTACCAGGATAAATAATTTTTCGGTCCATTAATTTTCCCTGTAAGTCGTATAGGTTTAATACCACTTCTGTTTTGGTGAGATCGTTCAATTGCACAACTAGTAAATCGGAACTTGGATTTGGGAACACCGAAATATCAACAGTGCTTAGTGTGCTAGCAACGTTGGTTGTTGGGTTATAAGTGGTCGTGGTTTCCGTTATGCTTGTTACTTTAGTTGCTACTTTAGTGCCGTAAAAAGTTGGTCCTACTACATAAGGATAAGCAGAATTCCAATTAGCATCAACCGTTGCAAAATAGCAATAGATACCATTCGGATATTCGGGTGTTTTACAAATACGTCCATTATGTTCATCTAAATAATCGGTTTGACCCGCACTAGGCGCTATATATTCATAATCTTCTTTAAACAAACCTAAAGGATAAGTGCTGTTGATAGCCGGTCCATTGGTTCTGCTAGTCATACTTGTTTTTAATCGATAAGAAGATTTCATCCGGGTGATGCCCCCTGTAGCATCTAAGTTTTTATAGGCATACGCTCCATAAATTGGGAAGCCATCATAGGCATAACCAATTAATGGGGAATGTTTGCTGCTATCAATTACATATAAGCCATCGGCATTATAGAGATTACAAACAGTGGAAATAACATTCAAATCTAATTTAAACGCACTTGGATTTTGATGATGATGGTAATTGCCCATAGCAGGATGTCCTTTCGCGCAATCAAATCCTCCGCGCTCTGCTACTATAGCATCTCTATTCCATAAGCCGTCGCCCATGCAAGGTGGTTGTATGGGTCCGCCACATAATTTTTGTTGTGCATTATTCCAAGAAACGCCATCTCGATAATCGAAAAGGGCTACGCCATTTATAAACACACCAATATTTCCCCCAGTTGTAGCAATTGGATTACCCGTATTTTGAGTTGGGGTTAAGGGAAATTTAAAAATTGCATTTTGATTGCTTGCCAAAGAAGGGTTGCCATCTAAAAATGGTCCGGTAACATAGGCCGGAATACCAGAGGTACTTATATACACACTAGTACTAGAATATTGCACGGTTTGCACATTTGCAGGCGTAGTATCTTGTATGGCGGTGGAATTGCCACTCACATAATGGCGACCTAAAATATTGGTCGTGTTACGCAACCAAGTAGTAATAATCGGATTGGTTTGAGCGGTTGCTTGAAGGGCAAGTAATATACTCAGACAAATAAGTAGTTGTTTTTTCATATGGATTAATTGAATAGTATTAGACGATGATTTGTTTTCTGTGCACGCAATTAAAGTTATTAATTTTTTAGCATACTTTTTGGAAAAGCATGCTGTGGGTTAAAAATAAAATGCTTATCGCTTAGACATAATAAAAAAGATATAATATCTACTTGATCATTGGCATTTAGGGGTAAAGGATTATGTAATCGTTTGTCGGTATTGGCTTGCATGGCGTGTGCACTTGCATAAAATCGCAGCACGTCTTTTAGCGAAGCATACCGACCATCATGCATATAAGGCGCTGTAAATTCGATATTGCGCAAAGAGGGCACTTTAAATTTTAAAAGATCATTGGAGTCTTTTGTTACTCGATATCTTCCTAAATCATGCAAGTGCTGATCTTCGCCAATGCCATTATTTACAAATTCATAATTGGTAAATAAGGGCTCTTGATGGCAATTAGCACAATGTTTTTGAAAGAGTAGGTAGCCTTTTTTTTCTTGTTGGCTAAAAGATGCTTTGCCACGCATTACACTGTCGTATTTGCTTTCAGCACTTACTAAGCTTAGCAGAAATTGCGCCATAGCTTTTAAGAATTGTGCTCCGCTGATATGGGGTTGATGATATACTTTTTTAAAAAGAATTTTATAAGAGGTATCCGCATTTATTTTTGAGATAACATGGTCAAATGCTTCATTCATTTCATTAGAATCACTTATCGGTGCAAGTGCTTGCATATCTAAATGATGAATGGCACCGTCTTGCATAAAGTAGGGCGCCCAAGCTAAATTAAATAATGCCGGAGCATTTCTAAAGCCTATACGGTCGTAGATACCGTGACTTAATTCGTGATCTACATGAGCAAAAGCATTATAAGGGCTGTGGCAACTGGCACAGGAAATAGTATTGTTTTTAGATAGTATGGGGTCGTAGAAAAAACGCCTGCCTAAATCAATGATATCTTTTTGCAAGGGATTGCTGGCAAAATCATATGTCGGTTTCGGAAATTGTTTTGGAAATAATGGTGTAGCGCTTTGATGACTACATAGCCATAGCCAACCCAAACAAATTAGTAGTATGCATCCTAGTTTATTCATTGCTTATAGAAAAGGATTGAGCAATAAAAGAAGCAATCAAAACGGCTTCAGCACTGGGCGACATGATTTTGTAAACCTTTTGACTATTGATCTGTTGCAACAGTTTTAAGAGCTCAAATTGAATGCTGATTTTTTTAGTACTCGTTACATTAAAGCCTAATTGTTGTATAGTGTTGAAAGGATATGCATAGCCGCCAATATGCAATTGTAAGGGTTTGTTGTTGGAGGAATGGGTTTCTAGTTTGAAATGGATATAGCCACTTTGCCAAGCCCAATACATACCATTTGTAGGATCTAAATCTTTGCCCAAGGCGCCTTTTCGTTGAATGGCGCTATCGATACCCAGGGTAAAACTAAGCGAGTCATAGGGTTTTTTAATGGCCAAATAATAGGTTGCGTCACTAAGACCATCAATTAAAAAAGCACCTCGTTGGTCGGTATACACCAATTGTTGTTGCTTCCATAATTGAAGCTTGGTGATATAATATTTTAAGACTTTTATTTCCACCGTATCCTGATCTAAATATATATACGGAGAAGTACTAGCTTTAGTTTTGAAATGTATTTGTTGACTAAAGCTTTGTGAACAGCTACACAGGCAAAATAAAAGTAACAGGGACTTTATCATTTTTTTGGTCGCTTTGGCTTGCTGAAAAACTTAGGGAAATCTTTTGTAAGTGCATCAAATTTTTTTGTTTGATTTGTAGTACACAATTTTCGAATGGCTTTAAAATGAGCCATGAAATTAGCTTCTACTTGTTCTTGTAGGGCACCTAGCGTATGAAGATAGGCTTGTTCGCTACTGTCGTTATGGGGCAGGCCATTTAATACATATAATTGTTGTTTGCCACTAATAATTTTTTGCTCAATAGCATCCATTCCTGCTCTATGTATTTTTATTTCCTTTTCAAAAGCCGCTATTTGTTGTGGATCAAATTGTAACTCATGAATGATGAATTTTTTAAAATCAGGTTTAGGATGGATAAAGGTATCTTTTAAGATTGCAAAAAGTAGTAAGAGATTAGCTAATACTAATCCTATAATAATCCATTTTAAGGTATTTATATTTTTCATGCTTTTTAATTTTATTAGTATAAAGAGGTGTTGGTCTCAAAAACTGCTATGTAGTTGTTGCTTATTTGTTCATTGTTAAGTTTGTTTCTAGCAATGAATACACTTAGACATATCAAAAAAGCACTTGCAACACTTAAAGTAAGATGTTGAATATGGTTAGCTTTATTTTCTTTTTTTTGTATTTGGAGCTTTATTTTTTCTAAAAGTTCGTTTGGCGCTTCCAATACCTGTATTGTTTTCAATTCGTTTAAATCTATATTCATAAGCTTATTTTAAATCATTTTTTTCTAACAATTGGTTTAAATTCTTTTTTGCTCGGTGCAAATGAGATTCAACAGATTTGCTACTTATATTCATAATGATGGCAATTTCTTTAATCGACTTTTGCTCAATTTTTGATAAAATAATACTAGTTTTTTGGTTTGGGGGCAATTCATTTAAACAAGCAAGAATACCTTGCACTTTTTCTTTTTGTTCCAAAACAATACCCGGATGAATAGGGTCTTTTGCTACCGCTGTTCCATCTTGAAATAGATCTAATGAAAAAACGGAGGCCCATCTTTTTTTTCTTTTCTTTGCTTTTAAATAATCCAGCGATTTATTGATGGTAATTCTATAAATCCAAGTTTTTATACTCGCTTCGTTTCTAAAATTATCTTTGGCAAAGTGCACACTTACAAAAACATCTTGGCATATCTCTTCTGCTTCCTCTCGGTTTTGAACATAATGAAGCGCATGGTTGTAAACCATGACTTTATATTGGTTAAAAAGTTCTGCTACGTCCAATCTAATTCCTCTTTTTGTGTTTATCCATAATAAGCATCTTCATAATGGACGATTTCTGTTTCCGAATCCTTCACATTTTTAATTTTTAAAGCTACACTTATTATGTCAAACTGTATACGTTCATAATTGGTATACTGTTCTATGAAGGCCTGAGCGGCTAAAAAAAGAAGTTGCCATTTTTTAGTAGTCACCGCTTCCTCTGGGTATCCAAATTTAGTGCTGCGCCTTGTTTTTACTTCTATAAACACCAACACGTCCTTATGTTTAGCAATAATATCTATTTCTTTATGTTGGGCTCTCCAATTGGTGGTTAGTATTATATAGCCTTTCTTTATTAAATATTCTTTGGCTATTTGCTCTCCAACTGCACCGGTTTTTGTATTTTTGTGGCTCATTCAACTGTAAATTTTAAAATAATGAAACAACTCGTAGTTAATTTTACAAAACAATTAGCAGAAGCTATTGCCATAGGAAACAAACAGACCTTTAAAACTAAAAAAAATAATTTTCATAACATAGTTTTATCTGGTTTAGGTGGTAGCGGAATTGGTGGTTCCATCACCCAAAATTATATTGCAGACAGCTGTTCTATCCCTTTTATTGTAAATAAAGATTACTTTCTACCTTCTTTCGTAAACAACAAATCGCTTGTTATTATCTCTTCATATTCAGGTAATACAGAAGAAACCTTAGCGGCTATGCAACAAGCAATTAAGATGAAAGCAACGATTATTTGTATTACATCGGGTGGTAAAGTGGAAGAATTAGCTAAAAAACATAATTTAGATTGCGTTATTATTCCTTCCGGAATGCCGCCGCGTTCTTGTTTGGGCTATTCTATGGTACAAGTATTATATGCCTTAAACCATTTAGGGTATGTAAAAAAATCTTTTGAAAAAGACTTGAAAGCAGCTATTGCTTTATTAACTAAGGAGTCTAAAGCCATTCAAAAAGAAGCAAAAACAATTGCTAAAAAATTAATAAATAAAATGCCGATTATTTATGCTGCAGCTGATTTTGAAGGCGTAGCAGTTCGTTTTCGTCAGCAAATCAATGAAAATGGCAAAATGCTTTGTTGGCATCATGTAATACCAGAAATGAATCATAACGAATTGGTTGGTTGGAGAAAGAAAGATCCTAATCAAGCCGTTGTTTTGCTTCGTAATACTACCGATTACAAACGTACGCAAATGCGAATGGAAATCAACAAAGAAGTATTTAAACAATACACCAAAACGATTATAGAAATTCACTCTAAAGGTAAAAGCTATTTAGAGCGAGCGTTTTATTTAATTCACCTTACCGACTTTATTTCAGTTGACCTAGCGGAATTAAACAAATTAGATCCTACAGAAGTAAAAGTTATTGATTACTTAAAAGGTGCTTTAGCAAAAGCTAAATAACAACTACAACCTGATAAATGCCCAAAACATGCTTGTTTTGGGCATTTTCTTTTTTTTAAGAGAATAAATGTAATTTAGTGTTGTGATATTACCACAGTCCATAGAAGAAGTTTTACAACGAGCCGATATTGTAGAAATTATCGAGCAGTTTATTCGTTTAAAAAAACGAGGGGCTAATTATGTGGCCAATTGTCCTTTTCATAATGAAAGTACCCCTTCTTTTTCTGTAAATCCAGCGCGTGGTATTTTCAAATGTTTTGGTTGCGGCAAAGGTGGCAATGCCGTTACTTTTGTGCAAGAGCATGAAAAATTAAGTTTCCCCGAGGCTATCAAATGGATTGCGAGTTATTATAAAATTGCCTTACAAGAAACCGAGCGTTCGCCAGAGCAGCAAATAGTGCAGCAAGTAGAAGAGAGCATTCGTGTTATTAATGAATTTGCTACCACTCATTTTCAAACTAATTTATGGGATACCGAAGATGGTTTGTTAATTGGGCAATCGTATTTTAAAGAACGAGGTTTTTCGAAAGAGATCATTGAGCAATTCCGCTTAGGTTATAGTATTCAAAACAGTGAGCAAAACGATTTGCTTAAAGCACTTACCTTAAAAGGCTTTAGCATTGAATATGCTTTGAAGTCGGGCGTGATCAAACAAAAAGAAGATCGCTTATACGATGCTTATAGAGGTCGGGTTATTTTCCCCATTCAAAACATGACCGGTAGGGTATTGGGATTTGGTGCGCGTATTTTGGTTAAAAATGATAAAGCGCCTAAGTATATCAATTCGCCCGAAAATGAAATTTATATCAAGAGTAAAGTGCTTTATGGTTTATATCAATCCAGAACGCATATTGCTAAGTTAGACGAATGTTTTTTAGTAGAAGGTTATACCGATGTGGTTTCCTTACATCAAGGGGGTGTTAAAAATGTAGTGGCTTCGAGTGGCACGAGCTTAACAGAAGATCAATTACGACTCATCAAACAACTTACGCGCAATCTTACTATTTTGTATGATGGTGATGCAGCAGGTGTAAAAGCAGCATTAAGAGGCCTAGACATGGCCTTAGCAGCAGGGTTTAATGTGAAGTTGGTATTGTTTCCCGATAAAGAAGATCCCGATAGTTATATCCAAAAATATGGCGCAGTTGTATTCAATGATTATATCCTTAAAAACAAAAAGGATATTATTGAGTTCCGATTAGAGCTAGGTATGGAAGAGGCTGGGAGAGATCCTATCAAGAAAACAAAATTAGTAAATGAAATTGCGCAAAGCATTTCTTTCATTAATAAAACAAGTGATTTTGTGCTGCATGATTACTATGTAAAAGAGGCTGTATCGAAATTGCAAATTGACGAGGCAAGCTTTTTACAATTAATCAATTCCTTTAATCAAAAACGGCAACAAGCTAAAGCTACACCGGCATATGCGGCGCAGCAAGAACGAATAGAACAAGAACTTGCAGATGTAGATACCAATCCATACGATATCACCGCGCAAGATGCAGAGAGTTTGCAAGAACTACAACTAATAAAGGTGCTCTTGATTTATGGAGCTATGCCTAAAGAAGATTTCTTAAATGTAGCCGATTATATTTATTCTAAAATTGAATTTGAAACATTAGTAAGTGCTAGTGCTCAAAAAATTTATAAAGCATACTTCGATTATTGTTTGGAAAAAGAACATGTGCCGGAGTTGAGTTTTTTCGTAAACCATGCCGATACGAGTATACAAAAAGCAGTAACCGATTTGCTTCAAGATAAACATGAGCTAAGTCCCAATTGGTTTAATACCTATAATATAGAAGTTATACATGGTGCAGTCAATTATTTGACAGAAGTAGAAAGTGTATTGTCTTATTTTGAGATGAAAAAAGTAAAAGTGATTTTAAAACAAATCACGAAGCTGATGGAAGAAGAAAAAAATCCGCAAGCCCTCAAATTATTATTGACCACTTACAAAGAACATAAGGCGCTCGAAAAAGAGCTGCTCAAGTTGATGGGTACGGTAATCTTCAAAACCAATAATTAAATCATAACATAAAAAAAACCGCTTTAAAGCGGTTTTTTTATCGTTACTATTATCGTAGCAAACTTATATTGCCATGATATTTTTCAATGTTCTTACCATCTACTGTAGCCTCTATAACATATATATATACGCCTACGGGTTGCTGGGTATTATTGAATTTACCATCCCATCCGGCACCATCTAGCTTCTTGGTTTCAAAAAGTAATTGTCCCCAACGATTATAGATTTGCATGCTGAAATAACTTAGATTTTTCGAGTTGAGTATTCTTGGGAAAAAGAAATCATTGATACCATCGCCATTTGGCGTAAAGCTATTAGGCAAATCGATGTAACAAGATTTGTGAATCTCTACACTATCGGCATTAGCGCAACCCAAGGAGTTGGAAACTTGCAACCAATAAATGCCTGGGTGTTTAATGATTTTGAAATTATCGCTCGTGCTATCATACCAAATACTATTGGTAGGCATTAGGTTTGTGGCTTTGTTGGTAAGCGCAATAGGTGTGCCATTTTCACAAATGGTAGTATCGGCACCCAAATCTACCAACGGAGTAGGCAATACCGTTACACTTAAGGTAGTATTGATAGAAGGGCATACGGCATAATCGGCAGTAAGGGTTATCGTAAATACGCCTGAGGTATCATAAGAGTGCTTTACTTGGCTTGTATTATATACTTTTATACCATCGCCAAAATCCCAAGTTAGTAACGAATAACCTACGCTGGCATTTCCATCTACATTTACAGTGCCGCCTTCGCAAATTAACGTAGTATCTATCGTAGCTGCTCCGGTAGGCCCTGGTAAAATCACCACCGTTTTTTTGAAACTATCTACACACGGAATATTATCGGTCACGTATTGGATAATGGTATAGGTACCTGGTGTGGCATAAGTATGACTTGGTGAATTGGAAGTAGAAAAGGAGCCATCGCCAAAATCATAATTATAAGTGTTGTTAGCACCTATGGCAGTAGTGGTGCAGGTAATAGCCGTGCCCGTACAAACCGTGTCTTTATCAGTTGTAAATCCAGGTGCAAAAGGGTGGAAGGTATTCACGGTTGTTTTGACCGTATCGGTGCAACCTAGTTTTTTTACGATAAGGGTTATACTATAATTGCCTTGGTTGAGATACACATGACTTGGATTTTGAACCGTATCACCCGTGCCATCGCCAAAATCCCAAATATATTGTTCAGGTGTTTCTCCTAAGTTGGTGGTAGTAAAATTCACTGTATCTTTCAAACAACCTAAGCCCAAGGTTTTCACTACTGAAGTAGTAAGATTAGGAACGCGCACATAGCAAGATTTGCTAGTAGTACAAAATTGTCTAAACTGAATGTCATCAATAGCAAAGTCATTTCCGCCTGACGCGGTGTTTTGATTTACGATGCAAATGGTAATGCTCGTACTAGTACCGCTATACCACGTAGCATGAAATTGTTGCCATGCACCGGTGGTAGCCGAAAGGTTAAACGCAGCACCTAATAAAACGCCATCGATATTGAATTGTAAGATAGCCGGACTGCCTGGATCTACAGAGGTAGCCCAAGCCGAAAAATCGTAAAAGCTATTGGGAATTACCGTAATGGTTTGGCACCATACACTAGTATTGGCTATAGAAGATCCATTGCACACCATCATTTGTCCGGTGCCCGTTGTATGATCTCCAAAATTTCCAAAATTGGTATGCACTAAATTTGGATTGGTCGTTACGGCATAGGTATTCGGATTAGACAATAAGCCCCATGTACCGCCAGTTCCTGGTCCGTATGCAGACGTGAAGCCCGTATTCCCTGCACTAAAGTCGCCATTCACCACAAAGTTATTGGGCGTAAGTGCCTGAATGGTTAAGGTATATAATTGAGATGCCGAGCCCATAGTAGCACTTGGGTTGATAATATTCGGATTAGATAAGCCCGTTGTTGGCGACCAAGTGGTATCTGAAGTAGCTAACAAGCCCGTGCTCGTTACACTCGGGTTGAATTGTACTTTAGAATTTTTACACGCAATAATCGTATCGGGTAATCCAATGATTGATACGCATTGCGCTTGTGCCGTAATCAGGGTACTGCATAAAATAGCTAATAATGATAAAAAACGCTTTGGCATGTTCTTTAGTAAATGTTTGATCATAAAATTAATCTTTTTTTAGTATTCGGCCCTCTTTTTCTATGCTTTAAAATGTAATTAGGACCTAAAAATCTACCTATCTTTGTGCTATGGGTAGAATTTTAGCCATCGATTTTGGCAAGAAAAGAACGGGCTTGGCCGTAACCGATCCATTACAAATAATAGCTTCGGGTTTAGAGACCGTAGATTCGAAAGAATTGATAGGGTATCTAAAAAAATATTTTGCTACTGAAATCGTTGATAAAGTACTCATTGGCTATCCGCTCAATTGGGATGATACGCCAACCGATGCCACTCCTTTGGTCGATAAATTTCTTAAGCAATTTCAACATGTATTTCCTAACATGCCCTTTGAGTTGTGCGACGAACGCTTTACTTCCAAAATGGCCACCGATGCTATGCTACAAATGGGTTTAAAGAAAAAAGCTAGGGCCAACAAAGCCTTAATTGATGAAATAAGCGCAACGATAATTTTGCAAGAATATCTGCAAAGCAAAAATTGAGTTGTACCTTTGTAAAAATTACATTATGTTTTTGCCAATTGTGGCCTATGGCCAGTCTATATTAAGAAAAGTAGGAGTTGCTATCGATGCTCAATATCCGCAGTTAAACGAGCTTATTGCAGATATGTGGGAGACCATGTATAAAAGTAATGGTGTAGGCTTAGCGGCACCTCAAATCAATAAAGCTATTCGTTTGTTTGTGATTGATACCGTGCAAATTGTAGAAGGTTTTGATGAGGTGGATAAAAAAGAATATCCGAACGAACGCGGTGTGAAAAAAGTATTTATCAATGCACAAATAATTGAAGAGTCGGGCGAAGAATGGGCGTATAATGAAGGTTGCTTAAGTATTCCTAAAGTGAGAGAAGATGTGCTGCGCAAAAAAGTAGTTGTGATCAGCTACCAAGATGAAAACTTTGTAGCACATACCGAAACGTTTGAGGGTATTACCGCACGCGTTATTCAGCACGAGTACGACCATATCGAAGGTAAATTATTTATCGATCATATTACCCCTTTGCAAAAACGCTTATTGAAAAAGAAATTAGAAGATATCAGCAGCGGCAAAGTGCGTGTAGATTATAGAATGCTATTTCCTAAAAACTAAGGATAGGATAAAGTACTGGTGCACGATAAGCGCTCCTTTGTTTTTCCTAAAATATGCCAATAGCCTTTGTACTGCAAGTACGAAGGCTTTATTTTTTTATCGACATTGATCATGTGGACTTGCATGCTTACCTCAAATTGGTAAAACCATGTTGCATACGATAAGGAATACACTCTTTTTACAATAGCATCGTCTTCTTTTCTAAACCATGTTTTTAGCGTATTATAAATGAGCTCCTCTTTATAGGCCGCTTTGGGTTTGATACTGAAAATCCAACAGGCTTCATCGTTCCACCATCCACTGCTGAGGGTAAATTCATATTTATGCAATTCTTCTTTATCGAAAATAGCTGCTTTGTTGCCAATAAAGGGAATGCCTTTTATGTTGCTTCCGGGGTTGAACAAAAGTTGCTTTAATTGTGCTTTGCTTTTTTCTAAATAAGAGGACTTGTTATCGTTGATGGGCGTATTTACAGGTAGTTGTGGCTCATTGCAAATCGTATTTTTATTAAAAAATAAATAGTCGAATAGGCTAGCCGTATAAAAACGATAGGCACCTTTTGATGTGTAAAAATGAGGATTGGATTTTTGTTCTATAAGCTGCGTAATTCTACAATGGTTTTTATAGAGCTGTTTACTTTTTAGATATAAGCTATCTGTTATGATACCTGCTGCATCGTAGGCATATAATTGCGTCTGTTGCTCATAGTTGCAAAAGTGAAGCGATCTAAAGGCACTATAAAACGAAGTGTCTGACTGCATTTTTTTAATAAATGCCGATACATCCCAACCTGCTTCTATGGCGTTGATCACCACGGTATCCATAGTGATAGGCGCTGCAAAAATGGAGCTGTCTAAGCGTTGTGCAGCACTCTGCGTGAATAGGCAACAAGCAAAAAAGAAGCAGGTAATTTTAGTGTACATGTGCTAGCAGCGCTTCGGCAATGATTACATCTTCGGGTGTTGTAATTTTTATATTATAACGCTCACCGGCAATTAAGTGTATGGGCAATTGCATGGCTTCTACCACACTGGCATCGTCGGTAAAGGCATCTTGATAGTTTTGCTCAAAGGCTTTTTTAATAAGGGTAATCTGAAATGTTTGAGGTGTTTGAATTGCAACGAGCGCTGCACGATCTTCTCGAGTATGCGTATCGCCTTGTATTCTTCGAATACTATCTACAAGACCTACAGCAGGTATAGCAGAGCCTTTAGTTTCGGCTTGTGCAATGCAAGCGTGTATAAGTTGCGCGCTTACCAAAGGGCGCACGCCATCATGAATCAGCACAATGCCATTGGTATCCGGTATGGTTTGCAAGCCATTTTTTACACTATCAAAACGGGTATCGCCACCAATTACCAATTGCACTTGAGCAGCCAATCCTGCTGTCTCCAAAAGAGTCAATAGGTGTTCGCGATGTGATGCTGGATGCACCACTATAATTTTAATATTGGGTTGGGCATTCACAAAAGCCAATATGGTATGGAGGATGATCTCTTTATGATGTAAGGGTAAAAACTGTTTAGGTAGCTCTGTGCCCATGCGGGTACCTTTGCCGCCAGCAACAATAAGAGCATATATGGGAAGAGAAGACATAAAAATGTTTTAAATTGTACTACAAAAAAACAACCTTTTATTTATATGACGCGCTTTTTCTTATTTTTTTCTCTCGTTCTCAGCAGCTCCTTAGTGCAGGCTCAAAAAATCTATAGTTGCAACCAAGCTTATGAGGCCGATATAAAAGTGTTCGTGGTCAATCAGAAATACCAAGCCGATTTGTGCGTTTATAGGGCGGCTCAAAAATACGAGGCGCAAGACAATAAAGGGCTTTGGTTTTTTACGGAACAAAAATACGAGGCCGATAAAAAAATCTTTTTCGTAAATCAGCAATATGAAGCTAAGTTGCTGATCTATTTTGTGAAAAATAAATACGAGGCAGGTTGGCAGAAAAAAGAAAAGCAGTATATGCTTTACTAATTACTTTACGTCTTGCATCAGTTTTTTCACCAAGGGTGCAATGGCAATCAATACCACACCTGCTATGAGGGCATAGATGGCTAATTGTTTATAGCCGTTGGCATATACGTTTAGTTTTTCTAAATTGCTGGCATGCTCCGAGGCATCTGCAATATTAGCACCTAGCAAGCCTGCAAAATACTGACCGTAGGCACTTGCCAAAAACCACATTCCCATAATAACTGCTTGCGTTTTTGCAGGCGATAATTTAGTCATGGCCGACATGCCAATGGGCGACAAGCAAAGCTCACCGAAGGTGATGATAAACCAGCCGAAGGTGAATAGGTTGAGAGAAGTTTTGCCCGAGGCATCAGCAAAAAATTTGGTATCATAAAAGATGGCAAAGCCGCCGGCCAAAAACAAAAAGCCTAAGCCAAATTTTACTACCGTATTGGGTTCTAGTTTGCGCTTATGTAGCCACAGCCATACCATACCCACCAAGGCAGCAAAAACGATTACAAAAAAGGAATTGGCAGCATTATTTACCCCATTCGGATCTAATGATACACCCAATACGGTGTTGTTTAAATTATGCGCGGCAAACAAACTAAGCGAACCTCCACTTTGCTCAAAGAAGGCCCAGAAGAAAATAGAAAATACAATGAAGACCAGTGCGGCAATTAATTTCTTATTCTCAGCTGCTGTAAAACTGCGCATTTCATAAAAGAGGTATAGCAAAGAAGCCGGACCAATGATGAACATAAATATATCCGTATAATCGGTATTCGATACCATGGTCATGATGATAGGGATAATCAATAGCGAGCCGATATAGGTAGCGAGCTCTAAGCGTTTGCGCTTAGAAGCTTGCATAGCAGCAAGGGGTGAAAGCCCAATGGCGCCCAAGCTTTTTTGTGTTTGTGTAAACGTGATGAGGCTTACGAGCATCACTACTGCCGCAAAACCAAAAGCTACATTCCAGCGGAGCGCAGCGGGTACAAATGATGACCATAAGGAACCATTAGCAACAGCAATACAAATATAGCCGCCTATTAGAGCGCCTAAATTAACGCCTGCGTAAAACAAAGAAAATCCCGCATCGCGTCTTGGATCATCGTCTGCATAGAGCTTACCTACGATGGTAGAAATATTGGGTTTAAAAAAGCCAGTGCCTATGATGGTGAAGCTGATACCAAAAAAGAAAAAATGTTTCGGATCGATGGCTAAAATAATACTACCAACAATCATGAGTAAGCCGCCCCAAAATAAAGATTTGCGATAGCCCAATAATTTATCGGCAAA
>CAIWHF010000043.1 GCA_903912405.1 uncultured Bacteroidota bacterium
AGCAGCAAAAAAAGCAGCTCCTAAAAAAGCAGCAGCAAAAAAAGCAGCTCCTAAAAAAGCAGCAGCAAAAAAAGCAGCTCCTAAAAAAGCAGCAGCAAAAAAAGCAGCTCCTAAAAAAGCAGCTAAAAAAGCAGCTCCTAAGAAAAAATAGGAACTACAAAATTCAACTAACCCAAGAGGCTGTTCACAACATGCCTCTTTTTTTTGTCTTTATGCATAGCATTTATGCAATTTAATTAGTTTTGCATCTTACTTTAAATAACTAAAAATGTCTTCTCAAAACAGCAATCCAGCTTCCGATAATTATACAGCCATAAAAAAGTACATTAGTATAGCTATGAGTGCATTTTATATTTTCATTGGCGCTATGCTTTTAATTACTAAACACTTTGGCGCTTCCGAACTTCCAAATAAAGCATTAAGTATCGGATTAGGCTGTCTGATGGCTATTTACGGAGGCTTTCGTCTCTACAGAGCAATAAAAAAACCACTTTCTTAAGGCTGTTAATTTATTGTTAGGTTCTTATTTCTTATTAGAAATCCGTGCAATTAAAATGTAATTTTAAACTGATGAAAGGCCCTATTTTATTATTAGCATTAAGCTGTATTTTATTTTTTGCTTGCTCAGACGATGAAGCGCACAAAAGGGTTAATAAAATTACGATTTCAGTTGACGAAACCTACCAACCCGTATTCGAGCAGTTGCTTAAAGTATTTACTTCCTCCTATCCTTTAGACACCCTGATTGTTCATTATAAAAGCGAACAGGAATGCTTGGAAGATTTATTGCATCATAGATCTAATTTAATTTTTGTAACCCGACAGTTAGATGAAAAAGAACGTGCTTACTTTAAGCAAAAGGAACTTCGTATTAGTTCTTTGCATGTAGCAAAAGATGGCATTGCCATGATTATCAATAAACAAGCACCAGATTCATTTCTCACCAAAGATCAAATAAGATCTATTCTGAGTAATAAATATACTAGACCTTACACTATTGTTTTTGATAATGCAGGCTCTAGCACCTTACGTTATATTCAAGATTCTATATTAAGAACCGAGGCCATAAGCCCTCAAGTATACGCAGCTAAAAGCAATGCTGCTGTGGTAGACTATGTGGCTAGTAACCCTAAAGCTATTGGCTTTGTAGGGCTTGATTATGTGCAAGATACAAGCGGCATGCAAGACAATAGCTTTACCAAAAAAGTACACGTAGTTTCAATTTATAATGATAGCACCAAGGAATTTTACCAACCTTACCAAGCATACCTAGCTTTAAAAGTATACCCGTTGGTAAGAAAACTCTATTTCATTAATAGTGAACAAAAGGTGGGAGCCGGCACAGATTTTATAAATTTTATTTGTAAAGAACGCGGACAGCTTATCTTTGCACATGCGCACATGTTTCCGCTTCATATGGAAATAATTATAAGAGAAACTAATTTAAATACTCATTAATATTAAAACTATGAAAAAAATTATTGTTAGCTTTTTGTTGTTGACAAATACCTACGCTGCTTCAGCTCAATCGATCGAAACCGGCATTAAAATGGTTCAGTATGAACGCTATGAAAATGCAAAGAAAGAATTAAGCACCATTAATAGTGCAATGGCTAATTTTTATTTAGGCTTGGCATTAATAGGACAAGATAAAATAGACGAAGCTAAGAATGTCTTCAATAAATATCCTGCAGATTATGTAAATCAAACAGGACTAGTGCGTGTTTTATTTGAACAAAAAAATGCAGAAACTGCTAATTCACTTATCAAGAGTATTGTAGATAAGAATAAAAAAAATCTTCCAATCCTTAGGTTTGTTGCCGATGCTATTACCTATACCAATGGTGGCGATTATAACCAAGCGGTAGATTTGTACAAGAGAATAATTGAAAAATCCGACAACGCCGATATTCGCATAGCACTAGGCGACGCTTATAGAAAACAAATAGGTGGCGGTGGTGAAGCCATGAATAATTATGAGAAATCTGTAGAATTAGATACGAAAAATTCATTAGGCTATTCACGCATAGGTTCGCTATGGTATGAAGCACATAACTATAACGATGCATTAAGTAATTATACCAAAGCGAAAGATAATGATGCAAACAATCCATTACCCTATAGAGATTTAGCTAATGCCTATTATTGGATTGGTAAATACGATTTGGCAAAACAAAATATCGAACGCTATATTGAATTATCAGATCAATCGCTTGATGACAAAAAGAAATATGCTGACATTTTATACCTAACCAAGAATTATACCTTAGCTATAACAAAAATGCAAGAGTTATTATCTGCAGGTTTAGAGAAGCCCTATATGTATCGTATAATGGCCTATAGCCAATATGAAATCAAAGAGTATGCCAATGCAAAAACCAATATTGAATTATTCTTCACAAAAGAGCAAGACGCTAGCAAGCTCATTCCATTAGATTACTTATACTATGGTAAAATCCTTAATCAAAATGGATTGCCAGAAGAAGCGAATCAAAATTTTGAGAAATGGGAAGCAATGGATACCACTAAAAATAAATTAGAAGGTTTCCGATCTATTGCAGAATTATACCGCGCTACCAAAGCATATGATAAAGCTGGTTATTGGTATAGCATGGCATGTAAAAAATTAAGCAATGCAACCAAAACAGATTATTTCTGGTGGGGTGTAATGGATTATTATGGCAAACAATATATGGCGAGCGATAGTGCATTTGTAGCTATGCAAGAAAAATATCCAAATGAATCATTGGTATACTTATGGAGAGGCAACAATGGAGCTGCTATAGACCAAGAAGCTAAGAATGGAAATGCAGTTGAATTTTATAGCAAATGGCTATCGGTAAAAGATAGTACAGCGAAAAAAGAAGATGTAATGAAAGCAAACCAGTATTTAGCACTTTATTACTATAATAAAAATGATGTGCCCAACATGAAAATACATACCGATAATATTTTAGATATAGACCCTGTCAATGGCTTTGCAAAACAATTGCAACAGTTGAGTAGCAAAGAAAAACCAAAAGAAACAGTAAAACCTAGCGGTAAAAACCCAGGAACTAAGAAATAAAAAAAAGAGCCCCGAAAATTCGGGGCTCTTTTTTTTACTGCTAAAATTATAAATCTATTTTAAAATCAACCAAATTTACAAACTGGCGAATTCTATTTTCGATATCTTCTTTTGTTATTTCTTGTAAACGCTCAGAACCAAATTTCTCCACACAGAAAGAAGCCATAGCAGAACCTACTATAATAGCCGACTTCATGTTTTCGAAAGAAATATCTCTTGTTTTGGCTAAGTGACCAATAAAGCCGCCAGCGAAAGTATCGCCTGCTCCTGTTGGATCAAACACTTCTTCTAATGGTAATGCCGGCGCATAAAATACTTCGCCTTTACTAAACAATAAAGCACCATGCTCCCCTTTCTTAATGATTACAAATTGAGGGCCCATTTCATGAATTTTTGCAGCAGCTTTAACCAATGAATATTCACCACTTAATTGACGCGCTTCACCATCATTCACCATTAATACATCTACTTTTTTAAGAACAGCTTTCAAATCATCCATAGCTACTTCCATCCAAAAATTCATCGTATCTAAGACAATTAATTTAGGTCTGTTTTGTAATTGATTGATAACGCTCATTTGCACAGCAGGTACTAAATTACCCAACATTAAAAACTCCGTATTTTGATAAGATGCTGGCAATTGCGGATTGAAATGCTCTAATACATTTAATTCTGTAACGAGGGTATCGCGCGTATTCATATCCATATGATAACGCCCACTCCAGAAAAAACTTTTTCCGTCTTTTACCACTTCAACGCCATCAAAATTTACGCCTCTTGCTGCTAATTTATCAAATTCTGCTTGAGGAAAATCGCCACCAACTATAGATACTTGTTGTATAGCATTGGTAAAATTAGATGCCGACCAAGCAACATAGGTTGCCGAGCCGCCAATGATTCTATCTACTTTTCCGAAGGGCGTCTCTAGGGCATCAAAAGCCATAGTGCCAATTACTGTTAAAGACATATTTTTATTTTTTGCAAAGATATTACTTATCGTATAATTATCGAGCTTAATTAGAAAATATCAAGCAAATTATAGAAAGCATTGTATATTTATAAAAAATACGCACGCCATGAAGGCCATGATCTTTGCTGCTGGTTTGGGCACTCGACTAAAGCCCTTTACCAACGAACATCCTAAAGCATTAGCCCCAATTAATAATCGTACATTATTAGAATGGTCCATTCGTTATTTACAAAAGTATGACATACACGAAGTGATTGTAAATGTTCACCATTTTGCAGATCAAATAATTGATACGCTAAAGGAAAACGAGGGTTTTGGTAGTCATTATACTATTTCTGATGAGCGTGCCATGGTATTAGAAACCGGTGGTGGCTTAAAATTTGCTCGTCCTTTTTTTGAACATGAAAAAGCACTTTTAGTGATGAATGTAGACATACTAACTAATCTCAACCTACATCGATTAATTGCCTTTCATGAAAAAGAACAAGCTGCTGCTACATTGGCAGTTACTAAACGAAGCTCATCGCGTCATTTACTTTTTAATGAAAACATGCAATTATGCGCCTGGGAAAACACACAAACTAAGGAGCAAAAAATAGCGAGAAATGAATCTAATCTTCAGCCTTTTGCATTCAGTGGTATTCAAATTATTGGAAACGAATTATTGCATTCTATGCATCATGAAGGAAAATTCTCTATTATAGATGAATATTTATATCAAGCACAACAGCATTCGATAGTAGGATTTGATCATAGTGGAGACACGCTTATTGATGTAGGTAAGCCAGAGAGTTTAGAAAAAGCAGCGCAGCTATTCCCAATTGCCTAGAGCCGCTGTTACTTGCTGTATTCTATTTTCTAAAGAGCCCTTAACGGTTATAAATTCACAAGCTAGTTGCTCTAATAATGCTTTGTAATGTTGATGTAAAGCAATTCGATCTTTAAGAATAGGCATCGTGCGTTGCGGATCATATTCCCATGCTATATCTGGTGTACAAAGAATGTATAAATCGGCCTTTGTATGATTTATATGCTCTTCTATCCATTCATCACAAGAACCAAAAACTTGCTCGCTCCATACTTTAATTACCAATAAATCAGTGTCACACAAAAGCCAATGTGGCTCCTTTTCTAGTGCTTCATTTACTAATTGCATTTGCCCTTTTGCAATAGTTAGCAAATCAGCTTGTTTATATGTCAAGCCATTGGCATCTAAATACACTCGAGCATATTCGGGGATGTAAGTGCCTTGCAATTTTTCCGCAAGTGCACGGGCTAAAGTAGTTTTACCACTCGATTCTACACCTATAAAAACAATTTTCTTACAGGACATTAGCTAATTTATTTTTACCGTTACGATGGATCAACCAGGTTTGTGCTTTACAACTTAAATAAGCGCTTCCTGCACCTATAAGGGCACCTACAAAAACATCAGAAGGATAATGCTCCCCTAAATATAATCGAGAATAGGCAATAGCCGATGCCCAAGTAAATGCTGTAATTTTTATCCAATTTTTATGCGTAATCATACTCACATTCATGGCCGTATTAAATGCCATAC
>CAIWHF010000044.1 GCA_903912405.1 uncultured Bacteroidota bacterium
CTCCACATTACAGAATACATAGCTGTTTCCGTAAAATTGGGCGTTCTGCCTAATACTTTTTTAATCGCTTCAAATTCTTCTTCACGTAATCCTAATTTAATTGCTTGATCAAGAGTAGCTTGCATTGTTATCTATTTTTTAAAGAAATGTAGATGCAAATCTACGCTTTATTCATTTTAATTGGTGCATAAAAAAGGGACTTGTTTTAAAACAAGTCCCTATAAATTAACAGATTTCCTGTTAAACATTTTAAAATAAGCAAGCAAGCATTATTTTAAACAACCTACGATAAAGGTAGGTGCAAATTAAATAATATAATTTTTGAGCTTCATTTGAATGACATTATATGTCAAACTATAAAGCTACAAGGGTTGTTTTATTGGTTAAAGACAATACGGTATTAACTATGGCTGCGGCATCATAAGCACATTCATGGTGTAATTCTTCTGGTTTGCCATGTTCTACAATTCTATCCGGTATCCCTAGTCGTACCACTTCGTTTTTGTAGTTGTAATCCGACAAAAATTCTAAAACAGCAGATCCAAAACCACCTACAATAGTGCCATCTTCGATCGTAATAATTTTGGAGAAACGTGGCACCAATTCATGTAACAATTCTTCGTCAATTGGTTTTGCAAAGCGCATATCCGCATGTGCAGGGAAGATACCTTGTTCATTCAATTGTTTCGTAGCGGCTACCACAAAATTTCCTGGATGCCCAATGGATAAGATCAAAATGCCTTCTCCATCCGTAATCAATCTACCTTTCCCGATGGTAATTTTCTCAAATGGCGTTTGCCATTCCGGCATTACACCTTGTCCTCTAGGATAACGAATAACAAAAGGATCTTTGGTTTCATCTAATTGAGCCGTGTACATTAAATTTCTCAATTCGGCCTCATTCATTGGGGCACTCACCACCAAATTAGGCACACAGCGCATAAAGGCAATGTCATAGGCTCCATGGTGCGTTGGACCATCATCTCCAACCAAACCGGCTCTGTCTAAACAAAAAACAACCGGTAATTTTTGTATGGCCACATCATGAATAACCATATCATAAGCACGCTGCATGAAAGAAGAATAAATATTACAGAAAACGCGCATGCCCTGTGTTGCCAATCCGGCACTTAAGGTTACCGCATGTTGTTCTGCAATACCCACATCGATAGCTCTGTCTGGCATTTCATCCATCATAAATTTCAAGGAGCAACCAGAAGGCATAGCAGGTGTAATACCCATTATGGCTGGATTTGCTTTTGCTAATTCTATGATGGTTTTCCCAAAAACATCTTGATATTTTGGCGCTTCAGGAGTAGTTATAATTTTCTTATTGATTTTACCGGTAACCTTATCGAAGGTGCCAGGTGCATGCCACAACGTTTGATCTTTTTCTGCTAAATCATAGCCTTTGCCTTTTACAGTTTTGATATGTAATAATTTAGGCCCTGGTATATCTTTTAAATCTTTTAAGGTTTCTAATAATTTCAAAATATTATGCCCATCTATAGATCCGAAATA
>CAIWHF010000045.1 GCA_903912405.1 uncultured Bacteroidota bacterium
ATCTCTTAAAAAATTAATTTTCTGAAAAGCAGCACCTAGTTTTTTGGCTGCCGGTTTTAATTGCTCATATAGCTGCATGTCTCCATTGCAAAATACACACAAGCACATAAGGCCCACAACTTCTGCAGATCCATAAATATATTCGTTTAACTCCTCTGTAGTGGTATAATCTGTTTTTTGAAGATCCAATTCCATGCTGTGTAAAAAAGCTTTTATCAAGCTATGTGGAATAGCATAGTCGTTTACTGTTTGCTGAAAACTATTCAATATTGGATTTAAGCTTATGCCTCTCTCTATGGCCAACCATGTTTCATTAGTAAATTCTTGCAACAAGGTTGCTTTATCGAAATCGTGAAAGGTATCTACTATTTCATCGGCATATCTAACAAATCCATAAATATTGTATATCGGTTGTCGGATATTTTTATCTAACAAACGAATGGCTGTAGCAAAAGAGGTACTGTATGCTTTAGTTACTAATTTGCTGCAATCCTGTGCTGTGGATTGAAATAATTGTATCAATTGTTTAAGTTTTTAAGAGTTAATTGAGCCGCTAATTTACCGGAGATAATAGCTGGTGGCACGCCTGGGCCAGGTACTGTTAATTGACCTGCGTAAATTAAATTATGAAGGTGTTTATTTTTTATTGATGGCTTTAGGATAGCTGTTTGGTCTAGTGTGTTTGCAAGTCCGTAGGCATTTCCTTTAAAAGCATGATAATCTTCAATAAAGTTTTTGGCTGCGTAAATACGTTTGTATATGATGTGACGTTGAATATCTTCTCCAAAGTGTTTTTCTAATTTAGCCATCGCTTTCTCGAAATATACTTCTTTAATTTCCTCTGTATCCATTAAACCAGGTGCTGTAGGTATCAGTACCATCAGGTTCTCATTTCCTTCTGGCGCCACACTTGGGTCACTTGCAGAGGTGCAATTTACATACATCAATGGATCGCTTGGCCATTTGGGTTGTGTATATAATTCTTGCGCATGCTTGTCAAAAGGTGCATCAAAAAGAAGATTGTGGTGTAGGATGTTGTTTAGTTTTTTATTAATGCCTAAGTATATTAATATGCTCGAGGGCGCCATCTTTCTTTTTTCCCAATAGGCATTCGTATAATTTCTATAGGGAGCTTCTAGAATGGCTGTTTCTAAATGATGATAGTCGCAAGCAGCAATAACAGCATCTGTAGGATATGTATTTTTATCAGTTATCACCTTGCGTATAGATTGGTTATGATATTCAAAGCAAGTAACAGATTCATTAAATTTAAACTGAACCCCTAAACTTATAGCCAATTGTTGCATGCCTTTCACTAAAGCAGTCATGCCACCCATTGGGTACCAGGTGCCTAATTTCATATCTGCATAATTCATTAAACTATAGAGTGCAGGTGTATTTTTAGGAAGTGCTCCAAGAAATAGAATTGGAAATTCAGCTATTTGAATCAATTTAGCATTGCTAAAGTATTTTCTTACATGGGAATGTATCGATGTTAATAGATCTATTTTAAAAACAGACTTGGCTACATCGAAAGTAAAAAATTCCGTTATAGATAAGCCGGGTTTTTCTACGAATTTGTGAATACCCACTTCATATTTATAGGCAGCTTCTTTTAGAAATAATTCTAGTTGATGGCCAGCACCCTTTTCTAGCGACTCAAAAACGGCCTTTAAATCATTGAAGTTTGCTGGTAATGGTAATTGTAAATCTTCCCATATTACTTGGTAAGAAGGATCGAGCCGTATAAGTTGGTAAAAGTCATTAGGCTTTTTGCCAAAATCTTGGAAAAAGGACTCAAATATATCTGGCATCCAGTACCAGCTAGGGCCCATATCAAAAGTAAAACCTGTCGCTTCAAAACTGCGTGCTCTACCACCTGCTTGTTCGTTTTTTTCTATAACAGTAACTTGATGACCTTCTTTAGCCATGTATGCTGCTGCTGATAAGCCGGCAAACCCACTTCCTATAATTGTTATGTGCTTCAAATTTTATCTTTCTAATTGCGTTACGAGTGTTTTTCTAGCAAAGTGTATTCTGCTTTTAATCGTTCCTATTGGTTCTTTTGTAATATCAGCAATTTCTTGGTATTTATAGCCGGCATAATACAATTCAAACGAAAATTGAAGTTGTTTTGGCAAGGCATCAATAGCTGTTTTAATTTCTTGCATGCGCATATGATTCCACCCTTCGTTATAAGCCGCTTTCCCGGTTTCGTATTGTTGCAAATCTGAAGGCGCCTCGTTGCTTACTTTTGTGAATCGTTTATTTTTTCTGTAATTATTGATGAAAATATTACGCATGATGGTATACAACCATGCTTTCAAATTAGTGCCAAACTGATACTTGTCCCTATAAAGGAGCGCTCTCAAGAGGGTTTCTTGGAATAGGTCTTTAGCATCTTCACTATTGTGTGTTAAAGATACTGCAAAAGGTCTTAAAAAATCGGTGTGGTATTGAATAACCGTGTTGAAATCAGTTGTTGTCATTTTGTTTAATATTTGATGTAACAAACTTAAACAAAAATTCTAATAAACAACATAGATTTTGTTTATACTTTTATATATAGAAGTTAAACAAGATTAGAGTATATTGTTATAAATAGCTGATTTTACATCACTTAGACTAAAAAGATATTTTATATTTTTGTATAACTTTAGCTTCTTTCCCTTCAACAAACTGCCCGAAACCAGTACTTGTGCTGTTGGGAATGATTTATGTGCTATTTCTATAAATCGTTTTACATCGAAGGAGTCGGTAACCGATGTGAGGTGAATATATACGTGTGTCGGCGCTTTTACCTGGCACACATAGATAGCATC
>CAIWHF010000046.1 GCA_903912405.1 uncultured Bacteroidota bacterium
ATAGCTTCGGGCAGCTGCACTACACCTTGCTGTGCTAGGGGCAAAAAGGCTTGATGATAGCGCTGCCATAAGTTGCAACGCGTTGCTTGAATATTTTTTAATTGTTCGAATTGTGCGTATAAAAAAGCTGCTGTAATATCGGAAGCTAAAAAAGAGGAGCCTACCGCTACCCATCCGTATTTATCTACTTCGCCTCTAAAAAACGCAGCGCGATTGGTGCCTTTCTCTCGTAATATTTCTGCTTGCTGACTAAAGCGTTCGTCGTTGATCACCAGCATACCCCCTTCGCCACTTTGAATATTTTTAGTTTCGTGAAAAGAGAAGGCCGCTAAATGTCCGATACTACCTAATGGTCGATCGAAATAATAACTATCGATGGCTTGTGCTGCATCTTCAATTACAAAAAGCTGATGCTGCGCTGCCAAACGCATGATGGCATTCATGTCGCAGGCCATACCGGCATAATGCACCACAACAATTGCTTTTGTTTTAGGGGTGATTAAAGCCGCGATGGATGCAGGATCTATATTGGGATTACGTGCTGTGCTATCGGCAAATACTAAGGTTGCTCCTCGTAATGCAAAGGCATTAACCGTTGACACAAAAGTATAAGAAGGCACTATGACTTCATCGCCCGGCTGAATTTGCAATACTAAAGCTGCTAATTCTAACGCATCGGTGCAAGAAGTGGTAAGTAAACATTTTTTAAAACCATACTGCTCTTCCATCCAAGACTGGCACAATTTAGTAAAGTGCCCATCGCCGGCCGTTTTATGTGCAGCAATAGCCTGCCCTATATAGTGCAATTCTTGTCCGGTAGTATATGGTATGTTGAAAGGGATGTTCATTGAAAAGGCTATACGCGATTGCGTTTAAATATATCTTTCATGGTTTTGAATAAACTACGTTTCTTTTTATCATCGAAATAGCCATAGCCTTTGCCATATCTTTGACTTCCATAACCATAGCCGTAGCCATAGCCATAACCGTAGCCATATCCATAATAGCCATAGGCACCACCTACTTTCACATCATTAACTAAAATACCCATTTTACCTAATTTATTTTGCGAATAAATCTCGTCGATAAAATGCATTTGTTTTTTGAAGGTATAGCGTTGGCGTACCATGTATAAAATAGCATCGGCTTGTTTCGATAAATTAAACGAATCGGATACTAAGCCTAACGGAGCACTATCGATAACCACCACATCATACTCTTGTTTCAACTGCTGCATCATTTTTTCTAAACTTGGCAACATAATCATCTCTGCTGGATTAGGCGGTGTTGGTCCAGATGGAATGACATCTAGATTTTGAATAGAAGGGTAAGCAATTTTGATTTGTTCTAATGTGGCATTGCCCATCAATACATTGGTAATACCAATAGCCGCTTTAGGCAAGCCGAGTTCTTTTACAATTTTTGGTTTCCGTAAATCAAATTCTAATAAGGCAACACGCTTACCCGATAAGGCAATTACTGCGGCCAAATTACTACTTGCAAAAGATTTACCTTCACCTGATATTGATGAAGTAACCAAGATGGTAAACTTATCTTTAGTACCAATGAGGTATTGCAAATTGGTTCGTATAATTCTAAATTGCTCCGCAATTACATCTCTACTTTTGTTTACCACTACGGTGCCTGGCGTATCATCTACATGACCTATCTCCCCTAAAATAGGTACTTGCGATACTTTTGTAATGTCTTCGCGAGTAGTGATTTTATCATTGAGTACATCGCGCAGATAAATAATCCCAATAGGTATCAATAAGGCAATGATAAAGGCATACATTCTTGCTTTTGATGGATTGGGCTCCATAGGGGTATAGTTTGCATTTGCATGATCAATTTGTTCGTAACGCGATAAGGTTGAGGCTAAGGAAATAGCCGACTCTTCGCGTTTTTGTAATAAATATAAATAAAGTGTTTCTTTAATGCCCTGTTGGCGTTTGATGGCTAATAAGCGACGTTCTTTCTCCGGCATTTGTTGCAAGGCACTCTGCATAGAGTTATTTTGCTGATTGATGCTGGATTTGATAAGCTCTTGCGTATTGATCAAGGTATTGATAGAAAACAACATATCTTGTCGCATCGACTCAATCTGATTGTTCATATCAATAGCAATAGGATTGGACTCAGGGATATTTCTAATTTCTCTATCGCGTTTTAGTAAGGCTTGATTATAGGCAATGATCAAGGCACTTAAAGTAGGATCTTCCGTTGCTAAAGCAGAGGGCACCAATTTGTATTTGTTGGCAGGGTTTTGCACAAACACTTTGAGCATAGTCACCAATTGCGATTTTAATACTTGCTCGCGAATGGTTTTTTCTGAGGCTTTGGTATCGCCAAAAAATTGGCTGGCTTGCGACTTTGGATCGAAAACTTGATTTTGCTGTTGGTACATACTCATTTGCGCTTCAACACCATTCAACCCGCTATCTACTAATCCTAATCTACCATCAATAAAATTAATGGTATTAACGGCAATTTTATTTTTGTCTTCTATATTTTGTTGTACATAGGTGCTAATTAAGGCATTTAAAATAGCTGCACCCTTAGCCGGATTTTCGGTGGTGATGGATAAGGTTAAAATAGTGGCTTTATTATTGATTGGTTTTACATTGAAGTTACCTAAAAAATTTCCTGCTATCGAAGCTGTTGGCATCCATTTTACAATAATCGATTTAGCTACTTGCGGGGTGCCTTCTAAAACAAATTGAAAGTCGAATCCGTTTGCGCGCACAATTTGATTCCAAACAATGGTTTTATAATTCTTTTTACCATCTACACTAACTAAAAGTTTTTGATTATCTAATTCTTTTACATCGATTTGTTTGGCAGTATTAGAATCTAAAATATTACCAAAATTGACATGAAAGCCCATATTGCCAAACATCTCCGACTTGCGCACATTGCCTTCATTATAATACAAAATGTTGAAGCCATTTTTTAATACAACACGCTCAAACAAACGCATAGAACGAATCAATTGCATTTCGTTTTCTATATTAATGGAGCTTTTATTTAAAATTGCTTTCTCTAAAACATCGCCTTGTCCGCCACTTCCTTTTTCTTCTTTGATATACATTAAGGTGCTAGCTACATATTTAGGCGTTATATAACGCGTATAGATGGTAGCTATGGATACACAAAGAATAATAGAGATAAGAAATAACGGTAAAAACGCTAAGTACTTTATCAGTAATTCCTTTGGTGTAAAGCGACTCGTTTGATCGCCGCCAGCAATAATTTCTAAATTTTTAAAATCGGCCATAGCTGTGTTTAATTAATAAATTTGAAAACGCTATTCAATAATAGCAAATAGGATAAGAAGCTAAGTGCTAATGGAATATCGCGATAAATGGTAGGGTCTTGGTTGGCATTGCGCAAGCGTATTTTATTCGATTGCACATACAAGACATCATTTGGTTGTAATTGAAAATATGGACTGTTGTAACATTCAATATTCGTTAAATCAATTTCATGTTGCTGAATAGTGCCATCGGGCATAGTGCGAATCAGTAAAATACTTTTGCGTAAGCCAGCATCTTTAATATCACCCGCCGCAGAGATGGCATCTAATACGGTTGCTTTCTCATTCGGAAAATTTTTAAGTCCTGGACTATTCACTTCGCCCAGCACGGTAACATTATAATTGATATAGCGCACTACCACAATTGGATCTTTGATATAGGCTTTTAGATTATTTTTGAGGGTGTCTATAAATTCGCTTTTGGAGAGCCCCATAGCTTTTACTTTTCCGATTACGGGGAAATCGATATTGCCTTCGTAGTCTACAATATAGCCTGCTAGCACGGTAGCGCCTTGTTGCATATTAATCGCACCATTGGTTCCCATACCTGATGTAATATTGAACAAATTCGCTTGTTCTTGGTTAATAGATTGTGCATACACTTGAATCATCAACTGATCAAATTTCTGTAGCACGGTAGGTTTGAGTTGCAAACGAATAGGGGTATTAACTTGTTTCGCATTTTGGAAATAAATCATTTCTCTGTAATTGCGTTTAGCTACACCGCAAGAGGCGAGCATAAACAACAAAGCAGCTGCTAGAACAAGGTTGGATAACTTGGATGGAATGGTATGCATAGGATTACTTCTTTTTTGATGTTGCTTGTAATAAACTAATAGGCAAAGTGGCTTTTAAATAAACGCCCAAAGTGGGTATTTTTAAAATCGCATATTTGCCTTTAATATCTTCAATGATGGCTACTTGATCCATAAATAAACCGCTTTGTATGCGGACTTCTTCTTCTTTTTCAAAACTAACTTGTTCCACAGCTACCTGCTCATATTCATTTAAAAATAAGCGCAGTTGCAATATATCGTCTTCCCGTACTATAGCGGGTTTGCCCAACCAGTGCACATAATTAATAATACCTGCTGTGGCTTTTAAAAGTTCCCATTTTTTAGCTTCCGAAACAGCCACAAAGATATACCCTTTTATCAAAGGTTCTTCAACCCACTTTTTGCGATCCTTCCATTGCTTCAAGGTACGCTGCAAAGGGCAATATACTTCATAGCCTTTCCGCTCTAAAGCACTAACTATTTTTTTCTCCCATCGCGGAAGCGTATAAATGGCATACCAATGTTTTTGCTCCAATTTTATTAAATTTTTCTCATGGCTTCGCCCTTCCTGAGTTACAGGTGAATGCTTGCTTTTCGAGGAAAAACAACGCACAAAATTACGGCTAAATATGCATAAATAAAAACCAAAAAAAGTTGTTTATTTAGTATTATTTATATATATTATATATTGAAAATTGACCATTTAAG
>CAIWHF010000047.1 GCA_903912405.1 uncultured Bacteroidota bacterium
AAAGTGGCTCAAAAAGTGGGTGAAGAAGCTGTTGAATTGATAATTGAAGCAAAAGACAACAATGCAAATTTATTTAAAAATGAAGCTGCTGATCTGCTTTTTCATTTATTAGTATTATTCAAAATGAAGCAAGTTAAGTTGGAAGATATTGAAGCTATTTTAGAATTGCGTTCAAAAAAAGCCTAACTTCAATTTTATCAAGTTATTTCAATTTAAAGTTTTTCGCTATGTACAATTCCATTCAAAATTTTCTTTTTGACCGAGCACGGTCTTTGTTTTTTTTATATTTCATTTTTGCAGTTACTTTTACTAGCAATAGGGGGGTTGCTCAAACGAAAAAAGCAAATTCTAGTCCATTAGTAAATTGGCAAGGCACCTATTATGGAATCCGCCCTTGTGCCGATTGTCCGGGTATTGCTACAACCCTTATACTAAAACCTGGAAATCGATACGTTTTAATTACATTATTTTTAGAGTCTGATGCAAAACCCGATTCAATAAACGGAAAATTTGTATGGAATGGCAATGTAATGGTGCTGAATGGATTGGATCCAAAATATGAACCAACTCAATATAAATTCGAAAAAAACCAGGTCAAACAATTAAATCTTAAAGGAAAAGAAATACAAGGATCACTTGCTGCATACTATATACTACACAAAATGGGAAATACTGCTATTGAAGACAAAAGATGGAAATTAATTTCATTCAAAGGTCAATCAGTATCAGGAACAGAACAAACGCACTATCTTATTTTTCATACCAAAGAAGCAACAATAGAATCTAAAGTAGGCTGCAATCAATTGATTAATCCATATGCCTTAAGCCATTCCCTTTCCTTAAAAGTCAAATCAGGTATTAGTACCATGATGGCATGCCCAGATCAACAATTCGAAACGCTATTTTCAACAACCTTGCTCCAAGCCACCCAACTGGTGCTTGCAGGCAATAAACTTATGCTAACTACATCTGGGAAGCAAACCTTGGCAGTGTTTGAATACGTAAAGCCCAACAACCATAATTGGCTCTTAGGCAATATGTTTGTTCAAGAGTCGTCAGTACCAATAGACCCTACTCTTGGTGGGCCTTCCTTTTTGAAAATACATGATAAAGATAATGCAGATATTAAGTTTGGCGATATTGTAGCAAGAGCTAAACTATATATAGAAGCTGAGTCGTTATTTGTTGAAGAAACAATAAGCAGAAGACGACACAAATTTGTGATGCATAACAACACCTATTTAGTTGATGAATATGGTGTAAAATGGAATATGAAAAATAAATAATTCGTCACCCTAATCATTAAATTAATCCTCATTTATTCGTCACTAATTTTATTTAAAATGAAAAACACAATAGCTATATTATTTGCACTATTTATTGCTCATTACAATTTTGCGCAATCCAATAATAGAATACTCATCAATAATGTTCAAATATTTAATGGAAAGGATAATAAGATAATGAAAGGTAATATCCTCATTGAAGGCAATATAATTAAAACCATATCCAGTGCTACAATTGCTACCGACAATACGATAGCCCTTAAAATTATTGATGGACAAGGCAAGTTTTTAATGCCTGGTTTGATAGATGCCCATGTGCATTTACTGTTTGAAAGCGTGCCGCAAATGCAAGCGATGATGAGCGATTATGCAATGCTCAATTTATTGGCAGCCAGAGCGGCTGAAAAACAATTACTAAGGGGTTTCACAACAGTAAGAGATTTAGGTGGAGGAGCGTTGACACTAGCAAAAGCAATTGATATGGGCTTGGTAAAAGGGCCTAGAGTATATGCTAGCGGAGCTTTTATATCACAAACAGGTGGCCATGGAGATTTTGGACTTCCAACAGATGTACCTAGAAAAATTGGTGAGCTTTCCTATGCCGAAAGAAATGGCATGGTAGCCTTAGCCGATGGCGCAGACAATGTATTGATGCGCACTAGAGAGCAATTACGACAAGGAGCTACGCAAATCAAATTAATGGCAGGAGGGGGCGTATCCTCAGACTACGACCCATTAGACGTAACGCAATATACCGAAGCCGAATTTAAAGCAGCAGTTGCAGCAGCAGA
>CAIWHF010000048.1 GCA_903912405.1 uncultured Bacteroidota bacterium
ACGCCAGTAACTATTGAATCTAAAACCTTGTCTTATATGGGTTCTTTATACGGCACCAGCTCTAATACTAAAATGGCTGCTTTTATGCGTCATCCCAATTTTAATAAGCGCATAAATGGTTTGTATTTTGTAGGCGGCACCGTGCATCCTGGAGGCGGCATTCCGCTGTGTTTGTCGAGTGCGAAGATTGCCGCTCAATTAATTAAGGAGGCCAACAACATAAAATAGCTACTGTTGTTATTGTATATTAATCATTCCTCCTATTACATATATATTTATCGCGGTATGACAGCCCATCAACAGATTACAACCATTACCTTTTTCAAGTTCACCACCTGGATGGATAAGTTATGGGCTTTTCATGGAATGCTGTTAGCGCATCTTCCCTTAAGAAAAGTGGATGGGCTATCGTTTTATAAGTTAATGGGAAGTGGCAAGAATAAAGGGTTTAATCCCTATCCCGATTGGTCTGTTTATTGTCTTTTGCAAGTTTGGGATTCGGAAGCACAAGCACAAGCTTTCTTTTCGAATGCACCTGTAATGAAAGCATATGCGAAGCATACGCAAGAGATGTATACGCTTTACATGAAAAATATGGCTTCTCATGGTACCTGGAGTGGAAAAAAACCATTTGTAAAAACAGCTGATCTAGATCCGGCTCATCCAATGGCGATTATTACCAGAGCGAGCATAAAATGGAATTTCTTATTTCGTTTTTGGCGCTATGTGCCAAAATCGCACGAGGCTATGGAAGACAATAAGGGACTTATTTTTACTAAAGGTATTGGTGAAGTTCCTTTAGTGCAAATGGCCACGTTTAGTTTGTGGAAAGATTTTGAAAGTGTAAAAGCGTTTGCCTATAATAGTGCACAGCATAAGGAAGCCATAAATTTGACTAGAACACTTGAATGGTATAGCGAAGAGCAATTCTCTAGATTCTATCCTTATAAAGAATCGGGTACTTGGGGCGGGAAGAAGTTGTTAGAAAATTTGTAACTATAGCTTTCAATCAAGTATCAATCTCAATATCATAGTGCGCTAAAAGCCCTGCCAGGCCTATTGCTGAGAATTTTGCGTGCAAATTTAATGCAAAATATAATCGGCACAACATGAAGCTGCAGCAGCATAAGGTTTTATTCGAGCTTTAAAGCCCATGGCTTCTACATAGCCTAAAGCTGCACGCAGAAGAGAATTGCTTTGATATTTGGGGTCGGGATTAAAATCTAGATCTATTGAAGAGATTTTTTCAAAATGCTGGCTTCTTAAATATATCGCTACCTCAATGCTGTTTTCTACTTCTTTCCATAAACGCGTGAAGGTATCCAATACTCGATCTTCCATTTCTTTGCAATATAAAATATGGCCCCCTTTGCTACTATTGTGTAATACTATAACGGTGGCATAATAGGTATGGTTGCCTATATTTTGACTGTCGGTGCCAATATATAAATCCCATGGTTCTTCCATTTTTTGTTGCAAATAGGGAAGAAGGTCTATTTCCTGATGGGTGCTCAAACTTCTAAATGTTTTTTCCATTGGGTAATAGTTTAGTTGGCGTTAGTAGCGTATTAGGTTTGTATTGAACTGCTGCATAATAAACGGAAATATAATTCATAATTTTTTGATCTCAAAGCGCTAACGTACAATTAATATAGTAAATCTATTTTTGCAAATATTTTTAATGTTCATTATAGTTATACGCTTATGCTTACCGTTATCATTTCAATCCTAAAAAAAATATTTTCTAAAAAGAAATTGAAATCAACTTTTTCTAAAGACGCCAATAGTGATGTGTTTCTTTTTATTTAAAAACACATACTTTTTTTTTACTAGTTGAACAGATTTTTTCTTAAAAATCAAATTCATTTTCTACCATACAATTAATGGTAGGATAGCCCATGTAATACAAAATTTGATTGCATTGCATTAGCAATTGCTCTGTTTTCCAAGAGCTGAAAAAATCAGCTTTATACCAAGCTTCTATTAAGTACTCCAAAGACATAATTTGAAGCGCTTTTTTCAATGCTTCCAAATCCTTATCGGTAAAGTGATTGAAGGCCTTGGCTTGCAATAATTCGTTCGATAATTTAATAATTTGAAATTTCATAGCTTTAAATTTTTTATAAAGTTCTATGGGCTATATTACCTAATCATTATGTTATCTATTTTGTTTTGCACATGCTTTGCACAATTATAACAGCTATTCCGTCCACTCGATAGGAATGATAATTTCATTTGTTCTTCCCATGATTTGGTAGGGTGGATTGTACGCTAAAAACTGATATGGACCAATAATGTTGATTTTGCTATCTTTTAAACGCTTTTCCAATAAGGCTAGATTGCTTTTTATTTTCTCATCAGATGCATAGCCTCCAAAGTTGATGACCGCAACATACTGCGCTGCATCGGTATGGATATGAATACTGGTGTCGTTTGGAGTAGGCAAACTGCTGGTATCATATTTTTTAGGCATCACAAAACTCATGGTTGATCCCTTGTCGGACAATTGCATTCTTACAGGAGCCGTCATAGATATACTTTTGGCTTCTTCATTCCCTCCAAAAATATAATTGGCCAATTTTCTAAAGCCATTACTTGCAACGCCTTGGTAATTGCTCGCTGCTAGGTTTAGACTAGCCATAGTGGCTTCTGGATAAAAACGAATTTCGAAATCCTTTTCTTTTTTCACCACTCTATAGATTTGCTGTTCTGTTTTTTTGCTGCTTGCAGCTATGACGGTTTGCAGGATAAGAAAAAGAACCAGCAGTACGGCACAGATATAAACGACTTTCATGTTAATTGGTTTTGTAGGTTTTAAAAAATATGCGGTGGTATTCCTTTGTTGATACTATAATGGGTATACGATATCTCAATAGATCCTTTTTTGTTTTTCAGCAGTTTTTGTTTGCTCAGGGGTTCATCGTCGCCAAATTCTAAAGTAATGCCATTGGGTAATTTATAGTCTTTGGTATTGAAACTAAAAATGATTTTACTCGCCAATCCATATTGCGCATAGGCGCCATATTCCATACTAATTTCATAGCTGCCATTCTCTTTTGTAGTAGTAGCCGTTTTGTATACCAATGCTTCTACCGGATCTATCCACAAGGTAGCGATTACCCAATCTAATTGATCATCATTTGGAATTAATTTGATGACGCTTAATGATTTCCCCTTCACTACTTGCGTGCCTGCTTGGATAACGGTATATTGTTTGGTATTTAATAAGGTATTGATGCTAAGCGAAACGCCGCCCTTAGGCAATAAGGAAATGCCACCTTCTTTGCGCACTTTTAGTAAATTGGGCTTTTTAAAATACACTTTTACTTTTCCGAGCGATGCTTTAATAAAAGACACATCGGTTTTCATGATGCCCTCTGCTACATAATCATTGACCAGCGCCAATTTTCGACTTACTTTATCAATAAGCGGATCGCCTTGTGCAAGTGCATTGGTAGTTTGTAATAAAACGATACTGATGAGGGTGGTAATTATCTTCTTCATAAA
>CAIWHF010000049.1 GCA_903912405.1 uncultured Bacteroidota bacterium
AGTTTTGACGGAAACGACCTTGTTTACCTTTCAATACATCCGATAAAGATTTCAATGCACGACCACCTTCTGCTTTTACAGCATTTGATTTACGGCTATTATCAAATAAAGAATCTACCGCTTCTTGCAACATACGTTTTTCGTTACGTAAGATTACTTCCGGCGCTTTAATTTCTATCAAACGTTTCAAACGGTTATTACGAATAATAACACGACGATAAAGATCATTCAAATCAGATGATGCAAAACGACCGCCATCTAAAGGAACTAATGGACGTAATTCTGGTGGAATAACTGGTAAATAATGCATTACCATCCACTCCAATTTATTTTCTACACGCTCGTTAGCTTCACGGAACGATTCTACTACGCTTAAGCGTTTTAACGCTTCTTGTTTACGTTGTTGAGAAGTTTCGTTTGCAGCAGCGTTTCTTAATGCGCTAGATAATTTGACAAGATCGATACGAGCAAGCAATTGGTGAATTGCTTCTGCACCCATTTTAGCAATAAATTTGTTTGGATCTTCATCCGGTAAATATTGATTTTCTTTAGAAATGCTATCTAAGATTTCTAAGTACTCATCTTCTGTAAGTAATGCTTGGTGCGTATCTTCAGAATCTTTTAAATTTAATTTTTGACGGATTAAATCTTCCGCTTCACCAGCTTGAATTACCGCAAAACGTTCGTAATAAACGATCGTTTCCATTTTTTTGGAACTCATGCCTAATAAGTAACCAATTTTATTTGGCAAACTTTTGAAATACCAAATGTGCACGATTGGTACTACCAATTTAATATGACCTAAACGCTCGCGACGTACTTTTTTCTCTGTAACTTCTACCCCACAACGATCGCAGACGATACCTTTATAACGAATACGCTTGTATTTACCGCAATAGCATTCGTAATCTTTTACAGGTCCAAATATTTTTTCACAGAAAAGACCATCTCTTTCTGGTTTGTAAGTACGATAATTAATCGTTTCTGGTTTTAAAACCTCTCCAAAAGAGCGGTTTAAAATAGCATCTGGAGATGCTAAGCTAATCGTAATTTGATTAAATCCAGCTTTCGGACGGAAATCCTTTTTATTTGCCATATCTAAAAAGAAGTGTTTTAGTTTTAATTAATAGGGTTTAGTAAAAGTGCTTTTCTTAAAAGCAAATGAATAAGGGCGTGTTGCACGCAAGCAACACGCTACTTATTATTAATCAAATTTCAATTCTAAACCTAAGCCACGTAATTCATTTACTAATACGTTGAATGATTCAGGAATACCCGTTTTTGGTATATTATCACCTTTCACAATTGCTTCGTATGTTTTTGCTCTACCGATGATGTCATCCGATTTAATGGTTAACAATTCTTGTAGAATATTAGCTGCACCATAAGCCTCAAGAGCCCATACCTCCATCTCACCAAAACGTTGACCACCAAATTGAGCTTTACCACCCAAAGGTTGTTGTGTAATCAAAGAGTATGGACCAATAGAACGTGCGTGCATCTTATCATCAACCATGTGGTGTAGTTTAATCATGTAGATGATACCTACGGTTGCTTTTTGGTGGAAACGCTCTCCAGTTTCTCCATCGAATAAATGGGTGTGACCAAATTCTGGCAAACCAGCATCGGTAATCAACTCATCAATTTCTGCTACACTTGCACCATCAAAAATTGGTGTTGCAAATTTCACATTTAATTTCTCACCAGCCCATCCTAAAATGGTTTCATAGATTTGACCTAAGTTCATACGAGAAGGTACCCCAAGTGGATTCAATACGATATCTACTGGTGTTCCATCTTCTAAGAATGGCATATCTTCTTGACGAACGATACGTGCAACAATACCTTTGTTACCGTGACGACCCGCCATTTTATCACCCACTTTCAATTTACGTTTGCTAGCTAAGTATACTTTTGCTAGTTTCAATACACCGGTTGGTAATTCATCTCCGATAGAAAGATTGAATTTCTCACGTTTGAAACGACCAATTTCTTCGTTGTATTTAATATTGAAGTTGTGTAATAATTGATTTACTAAATCATCCGTTGTTTGATCGCCAGTCCATCCTAATGGATTTACATTTGCGTAATCAATAGACGATAATGTTTTAGAATTGAATTTACCACCTTTACTTAAAACCAATTCGCCATAAGTATTACTAATACCAACCGAAGTTTTGTCTTTCAACAATACTTGTAATTTTTCAATTAATAATTCTTTGATGTCTTCTAAATTTTTCTTGTGCGCTGCTTCAATTTTTTCAACCGCAGCTTTTTCATTCAATTTAGCTTTCTTATCTTTTTTAGCGCGTTGGAATAATTTTTTCTCAATCACGGTTCCTTCAATTCCACTTGGTGCTTTTAAAGAAGCATCTTTCGCATCACCTGCTTTATCTCCGAAGATAGCACGTAATAGTTTTTCTTCTGGAGTAGGATCGGTTTCTCCTTTTGGTGTGATTTTACCAATTAGGATATCACCTTCTTTAATGTGTGCTCCAATTCGAATGATACCATTTTCATCTAAATCTTTAGTAGCTTCTTCAGAAATATTAGGAATATCTTTCGTCAATTCTTCTTCGCCTAATTTCGTATTACGAACTTCTAATTCATACTCATCGATGTGAATAGAAGTAAATAAATCGTCGCGTACTACTTTTTCATTAATTACAATCGCATCCTCAAAGTTGTACCCTTTCCAAGGCATGAATGCCACTTTAAGGTTACGACCTAATGCCAATTCACCATCTTTGGTAGCATAGCCTTCTGTTAAGAAATCACCTTTCTTAATTTGTTGGCCTTTTACTACGCAAGGGCGTAAGGTAATAGACGTACTTTGGTTCGTTTTCTTGTATTTAGTAAGCGTATAAATTTTTAAATCATCTTCGAAAGAAACTAAACGTTGATTTTCTGTTCTTTCATAACGAACATGAATTTCGTTTGCATCTACATACTCTACTACCCCAGTACCTTCTGCATGAATTTGAATACGCGCATCTCTTGCTGCTTTTGCTTCTAAGCCGGTACCTACGATAGGCACTTGCGGACGAATCAAGGGAACAGCTTGACGTTGCATGTTCGAACCCATTAGGGCACGATTCGCATCATCATGTTCTAAGAACGGAATCATAGATGCCGATAAACCAACAATTTGGTTAGGCGCAACGTCCATCCACTCTACATCCGATTTGTCCAAGATTGGGAAATCGCCTGTTTCTCTAGATTTAATTTTATCTTCAATGAAATTACCTTTCTCATCAATAGGCGCATTTGCTTGCGCAATTCTAGCCAAATCTTCTTCTTCAGCACTTAAGAATTTAATATTCTTAAGATCTACACGACCATCTTTTACTTTACGATAAGGCGTTTCGATAAAGCCCATATCATTGATTTTTGCGTGTACACAAAGTGTAGAAATCAAACCAATGTTTGGACCTTCCGGTGTTTCAATAGTACATAAACGGCCATAGTGAGAATAGTGTACGTCACGCACCTCAAAACCAGCTCTTTCACGACTCAAACCACCGGGGCCTAACGCAGAAATACGACGTTTGTGCGTAATTTCAGACAATGGATTGGTTTGGTCTAAGAATTGAGATAATTGAGATGTTCCAAAGAAGGAGTTGATAACAGAAGAAAGGGTTCTTGCATTAATCAAATCAATTGGGGTAAACACTTCATTATCACGAACGTTCATACGCTCACGGATTGTTCTAGCCATACGCGCTAAACCAACACCAAATTGAGCAAATAATTGTTCACCTACAGTACGTACACGACGATTGCTTAAGTGATCGATATCATCGATTTCTGCTTTCGCATTGGTTAAACGCACTAAGTATTTAATGATTGAAATAATGTCTTGTTTGTTTAAAACTTTTGATTTTAAAGAAACATCTAAACCTAATTTTTTATTGATTTTGTATCGACCAACTTCTCCTAAATCATAACGTTTGTCAGAGAAGAATAGTTTTTCAATGATACCTCTAGCTGTTTCATCATCTGGCGCTTCACTACCACGTAATTGTTGGTAGATATGTTTTACCGCTTCTAATTCAGAGTTCGACGTATCTTTATTTAACGTATTGTAAATGATAGAATAGTCACCGCTCATTTCTTCTTTTTGTAAGAATACAGTAGCAATGCCCATTTCAACAATTAAAGCTGCATTATCTTCATCTAAGATGCTATCGCGATCCAATACCACTTCATTACGCTCAATAGTTACAACTTCACCGGTATCTTCATCAACGAAGTCTTCTGTCCAGCTACGCAATACTCTTGCTGCTAAACGACGACCAATATGAGGTGCTAACGCTTTTTTATCCGCTTTCACTTCATCGGCCATGCCAAATAATTCTAAGATATCTTTATCTGTTTCATAACCTATTGCACGCAATAAAGTAGTAACAGGGAATTTTTTCTTACGATCGATGTACGCATACATCACGTTGTTGATATCGGTAGCAAACTCCATCCATGCACCTTTGAAGGGAATTACACGAGCAGAGTAAATTTTAGTTCCATTAGGATGCACACTTTGTCCGAAGAATACACCAGGAGAACGATGTAATTGAGAAACAACTACACGCTCAGCACCATTGATAACGAAAGTACCACGCGGTGTCATGTAAGGGATATTACCCAAAAACACATCTTGAACGATGGTTTCGAAATCTACGTGCTCTTCGTCGTTACAGCTTAATTTTAATTTCGCTTTCAACGGAACAGAATACGTTAATCCACGCTCCATACACTCTTCGATAGTATAACGAGGAGGATCGATGAAGTAATCTAAGAATTCTAAAACGAAGATGTTACGAGTGTCGGTGATAGGGAAATTCTCTTGAAATACCCTAAACAATCCTTCAATGTCTCGCTTATCTGGCGTAGTTTCTAATTGGAAAAAATCTTGAAACGATTGAAGCTGAATAGCTAATAAATCAGGTGTTTCAGCTACGTCTTGAATTTTCCCGAAATTAATGCGACCGCTTGCGGTTCTCTTTTTCGTAATTGCCATAGTAAATGTATCTCCTTTTTATCTAAAAACAAAAAAATCCTGATCACGAGAATAGCTCCCCGAGTTCAGGTTTAAATGTATTAATTTGACATATTTTTGATCAAAATTTGTTTTTGCACGTGCTTGCTTTCCCCAAAAAGGGACGCAAATATACTAATACCCGTTGGAAATAACAAATTCTATTTGATTTTTTAAGTTTTTTAGCAATTTTTAACAACAAAAAAATGATATTCTACTTATTTATTAACTATAAAGTAATTATTATCAATATCTTATGTAAATAATGGATACTATACAATAATTATACCAAAATTATTATTGTTGGCTTTGTTCTATAAGCAATTGCGCCTGACTATAATATTTCTGAGCCGTTTGGGTATCTCCTTTAGCTTGGTACAATTGCATAGCTATCTGTAGTGCATCTAAATCTTCTGGATTCATCTTAAGCACTTGTTCGATATAGAAAATGGCCTTGTTTAGATCCCCCAAATTAGCCGCAGCAATAGCAGCATTTAAATAGGCAGTTTCATTATTACTATCAAAAGCGAGTGCTTTATCGAAATAAGTAAGTGCATTGGCAAAATCTTTGTTGGCTAATAATTGGGCCGCCTTATAAGCATTGCGCTCTGGGTCATTTTTAAGAATTGCATACAAAACAGTTTCATCAGCTTTGATTGCTGCAACCATACTTTTGGGAGGGAAATAATCTCCTTGGAGTAAATTCTTATCTACAAAGCGAGAAAATAATATACAATAATCCCAGGGCTTGTCATAGCGCTGACCATAACGCACATAGTCTATCTTCCATGGCAAATGCATGCTTTTTACATATTGCTGCATCGGCTCAAAGCAATTCGTCGTAACCGTTATTGAATCTTTCGAAGAACGAGTTAGCTCGCGTAATTTAATCGTTGCTTGCTTCATGCCATTCATGTAATAATCGGTTTCATAATATCCAAATGCGCCATCTACCCCACCTTCAAATTCGTTGAAATAAACAATTTGATTCGGATGATTTTTAATCATCCATTGTAATGGTAAAAGCATTCCCAATACTACCACGGCAATAACAACTACGGAGGTAAATTTAGCAGGCAACCAGTTTTTTAAACTAACTACACTTAACGTAGCTAAAACAATCAGCATCGGATACACAAACAAAACATGACGCCAACCATCATATAAAGGTGCATGTTTGTAGATAATATACAAGACCGGAAAAAAACAAGTAAATACCAAAAACAACCAAGCTTCTTTTTGATATGCTTTATTGAAATAAGCAATTGGGAATAAAACAAATAAGAACAACACGATAATTGGTGAAGTAATGAAAAGGTATTTAGGAATATAATACCAAGGTACTTGGGAGCTAACGATAGAAGTATCGTCAAACAGCATTCTAATATTCGTTGAAAAATTAGACATTTCCGACAAAGCCGTAAACGGATTACTAAGCGGCGCTTGTAATGCGAATGGCCAAAATACCAGTCCTAAGAAATAAGCTATAATGCAGGCAAAAATTGACTTCCATGTTATGGATTTAATTTCAGCAGACAACAAGCCAAATGATTTTCTCCAAACCAATACATATTGTATAGCCAATGCCACCGCTAAATAAGGGATTAATAATAATCCACCCACACGAATATTAATAGCTAATGCAACAGCTAGAACAAAGCCAATAAAGTCGGTCCATTTTACGACTGGCATTTTTTGCACCAATCTTAAAATATAATAGACACCCATTGTCATACCTAAAGCAAAAGGAATATCTTTCGGGTTGTTCATGCACTCGCCCAAGAAACGAGGCGACAACGCAATAAGTATAGTAGCAATTAAAGCGCCTTCCCAAGCAGCAAAACGTTTTGCAATAAGTGCGGTGAATATAATCGCTAAAAAACCAATTATAGCATTTATAGCATGCCTGGTTTCAAACGGATCGGCATGGGTCATTTTCTGCACTGCAACACATAAGCCATCATATAATCCTCCGTAATAAAAAACATTATTGTTTCTATTATTGAATACAAAATGCACACAAGAAGTATCTGCTCCAGCTGTTTTAAAATAATTAAAAACACTTTCGCCATAAGCCTGCTGCGTTACTTCATCTCCAGTAATACCAAAGTCTTTAAAGTTGAGCATCATAAAAGAAAAAAGACCTATCCATACAAGATAGGTTGCATATTTAGCCCATGGACTATTGATTTTATTTAATTGCATTTTCTAATTTTTTTATTGTTGAACGACCACTTTATTTGTGTACTAATTCGTAATACTTCGAAAAACATTTTAGCGCCATCTGTAAAAACATTTATTTTACTTCCCTCAATAGCATGCCATTCAATAGGCATTTCTTTAATCTGCAATCCAAATAGATGGGCCTTGTATAAGATCTCCACATCATGTGCCCAGCCATTGGTTTGCAAATCTTTAAATATAGTACTTGCCCATTTTACAGGATATAATTTAAATCCACACTGAGTATCTTTTATCGACAAGGGAGTTAGTAACTTAACGATGTAATTAAAAATATGGCCTACCGTTTTTCTATTTGATCGTTGAAAAATAGTTGATTGCACATGCTCTCTAGAACCAATATAAATAGTATGGGCATTAAAGTTATTTTCTGTAGCCAACCAATTTAATAACTCTTTTGGATGCGTAGCCATATCGGCATCAAGCGTGAGCACAAAATCTCCTTTGGCTAATAAACAACCATACTTCAATGCCCCACCCTTCCCCGTATTTTCTTGATGTAAAATACGAATACAATCGGCATGTGCTAAATATACAGGATGATGTTGTAAAACTTCTGCAGTGGAATCGCTACTACCATCATCTACAATAATAATTTCTAAAAAAGTATTCCATTCTTTAATAAAGGCAGCTAATCCTGAATACATTAAATCTACACGCGTAGCTTCGTTATAGCAGGGAATAATTAAAGACAATCTAGGCAAGCTGCTTATTGCATTCATTTGTTTTTCTATCACTTAGTAAAATAGATGAACAAAAATAATTAAATTTGTCATTAACACTAATTTCATAAGCAATTAGTTTAAATAAATAGATTTTATGGATTTAAAAGAATTAGAAGCTGGCATAGACCCTTCTTCTCATTGGTATTATCAAAGTAAGAAATTACCTATGCTTTCTTATGTAAAAAAGCAATTAGACAAACACCAACCCTTACAAATTATTGATGTAGGTTCCGGCTCTGGCTTTTTTGCTTATGAAATTGAAAAGACTTTTTCTTCTCAAATCAATAAAGTGTATTTAGTAGACATTGGCTATACGAAAGAAGAAATGCAAGCAACGCAGGCACAGAAAATTGAAAAGGCGCTATACATCCCAGAACGCATAGAAAATAGTGTAGTGATTTTGATGGATGTATTAGAGCATATCGAAGATGATATTGCTATGCTTCAAGCTATAAAGAAAAATTGCGTGGGCGATAACAATCATTTTTTCATTACCGTACCTGCTTTTGAATCTTTATGGAGTGGCCACGATGATTATTTGGGTCATTATCGTCGCTATCGAATTGCTACGCTTAAACGCGCATTAAAAACGGCTAATTTCACCGTAACGAATAGCTATTATTTATATGGCACTTTATTCCCATTAGTATGGACCATTAGAAAAATTGCTAACCTATTTAAAAAAGGGGAAGCACAATCGGACATGAAACCAACTAGTGATTTTATCAATACCCTATTACTTAAATTCAACGCAGCAGAAATGCGCATTGCAAAAAACAACAAACTGTTTGGCGTAAGTTGCGTGGCTCAAGGAAAAATATAATCTTTCATGTTGGCATAAAAAAAGGCTACCAATTTGGTAGCCTTTTTTTTAATAATTATACGGAATTGCTTATTCAGCAGTTTCTGTAGTTTCGTTTGTTTCAGCAGGTGCTTCAACAACTTCTTCAACAGGTGCATCTTCAGCAGTTTCTGCTGCTGCAGCTGCTGCTAAGTTTGCTGCTTCTTTAGCTGCATTTTTAGATTCTACTAATTTTACTGATTCAACAACAGCTGCTGTTCTTTTATCAGATTTATGTTTTAAATGTGCTTGCTCACGAGCTACAACAACTTGCTCATGTTCTGCATTCCATTTTTCAAATTTCTCTTGTACCGCTTTCTCATCGAATAAGCCTAAAGCTACTCCACGATGTAAGTGTTTTAAGAACAATACACCTTTGAATGATAAGATACGACGACACGTATTCGTTGGTTGCGCACCATTGTTTAACCAATGTAAAGAACGCTCACGATCCAAACGGATAGTTGCAGGAACGGTTAATGGATTGTACGTACCTAATTTTTCGATGAATTTACCATCACGAGGTGAAGTACTGTTTGCTACTACGATAAAGTAGAAAGGTCTTTTTTTAGACCCGTGACGTTGAAGTCTGATTTTAACTGACATAAATAATAGAAATTATTTTGTTTACAATAAATTTTGGAGTGCAAAGATACAATTCTAGACGGAATTTCCAAAAAATGAGGGATTATTTACCAAAAGGCATACCTGGTAAGGATGGCATGCCGCCCATACCCTTCATTTTATTCATTTGGCCCATCATTTGCTTCATTTGCTCAAATTGCTTCATGAAGGCGTTTACATCCGCTATTTCTTTGCCCGAGCCTCTTGCAATACGCTTACGGCGACTTGCATCGATACGTTCTGGATTGTTGCGCTCAAAAGGGGTCATAGAATTAATCATGGCCTCAATACCCTTAAACGCATCGTCGCTAATATCAATATCCTTAATAGCCTTCCCTACTCCCGGTATCATCGCTAATAAATCTTTGATATTACCCATTTTCTTAATTTGATTCAATTGCTCTTTAAAGTCCTCGAAATCAAATTTATTGGCTCTAATTTTCTTTTCTAATTTCTTAGCCTGCACTTCGTCGAATTGTGCCTGAGCGCGTTCAACCAAGGTAGTAATATCACCCATTCCCAATATACGCTGCGCCATACGCTCTGGATAAAACACATCGAGTGTATCCAGTTTTTCGCCCATGCTCACAAACTTGATGGGCTTTTGTACCGTATATTTAATCGATAACGCAGCACCCCCTCTGGTATCTCCATCTAATTTTGTTAGTACCACCCCCGTAAAATCTAATCGATCGTTGAAGGCCTTTGCGGTATTCACCGCATCTTGACCGGTCATACTATCAACCACAAATAAAATCTCGTTCGGATTTACTGCTGCTTTTATCTGCGCCACTTCTTGCATCATCGCCTCGTCGACCGCCAAGCGACCCGCAGTATCTATAATCACGATGCTATTGCCATCGCGTTTTGCTTGTGCTACGGCATCTTTTGCGATTTGCACCGCATCTTTCGTTTCACGATCGATATATACCGGCACTTTTATTTGATCGGCTAATACTTGCAACTGATCCATAGCTGCTGGACGATATACATCGGCAGCAACTAATAAAGGATTTCTTCCTTGTTTTGTTTTTAAATAATTGGCCAACTTACCAGAGAAGGTTGTTTTACCCGAACCTTGCAAGCCGGCAATAAGTATAATCGTTGGTTTATTCTTGATATCTAATTCACTAGCATCACCACCCATCAATACCGCCAATTCATCTTTTACAATTTTCACCATCAATTGCCCTGGCGAAACTGCGGTCAATACTTTTTCTCCTAATGCTTTTTCTTTTACCGTATCGGTAAATTCTTTTGCAATTTTAAAATTCACATCGGCATCCACCAAAGCTCTTCTAATTTCTTTAATGGTAGTAGCTATATTAATTTCACTAATTCTTCCTTCGCCCTTTAATTGCTTAAAGGCCGATTCTAAACGTTCACTTAAATTATCAAACATGGGGTATTTTTTTGAATGCGGACAAAGATAATTTGTTTTTATGGAAATTGCGTGCCTATAGTGGATGATTTCATTTTTTTCTACCCGCATAAAATGTATCTTTGCTAACGAAAAAAGTAAGCATGATTTCTAAGGAACAAGGATTAAAAGCCTATCGATTAATGATGAGTGCCAAAGCAATGGCAAACGTGTATGAAGCTAATAGGCCCCTATGTAAATATGTACACAGCACCTCTCGTGGCCATGAGGCTATTCAAATAGCTACCGGTATGCTATTGAAGAAAGAAGATTATGTGAGCCCTTATTACAGAGATGAGAGTATGATGCTGGGCATGGGTTTTAGACCTTATGAAATGATGTTGCAGTTATTAGCAAAAGCCGACGATCCATTTACTGGTGGTAGAGCATATTATAATCACCCCAATAGCAGACGCGAACAATTTCCTAAAATCATTCACCAAAGTAGCGCTACGGGTATGCAAGCCATTCCCACTACTGGTGTAGCACAAGGGATAAAATACATTCTAGAACATCAACTGCAAGACTTCGAAAATACACCCATTGCACTATGCTCTTTAGGCGACGGCAGCGTTACCGAGGGCGAAGTAAGTGAAGCCTTTCAATTTGCAGCCTTACATCAATTGCCTATTTTATTTTTAATTCAAGATAATGACTGGGGTATATCGGTAAGTAGTGATGAAGCGCGCAGTATGGATGCCTACGAATATATCGGCGGCTTTAAAGGATTTCAACGCATGCGTATCGATGGCACCAATTTTGATGAGTGCTATACACAAATGGAATATGCTTTAGATTGGGTACGCACAGAACGAAAACCCTTTTTAATGCATGCTAAAGTGCCTTTAAATGGTCATCATACTAGTGGTGTACGCAAAGAGTGGTATAGAACAGAAGAAGATTTAGCCAAACACCTAAAAGACGATCCTGGACCAAAATTATACCAGTTTTTATTGGATAAAAAATGGGCAACCGAATCGGAATTAGCAGCTATTGAAGAAGAGGAATTGACTTTTATTACAAGAGAATTTGAAGCGGCTGTGGCG
>CAIWHF010000050.1 GCA_903912405.1 uncultured Bacteroidota bacterium
CCAGAGACGAAGACAAAGAACGTACTGGTTTTGCCCATCTTTTTGAACACCTCATGTTTGGTGGCTCTATTAATATTCCAGAATATGATACGCCCCTTCAAATGGCAGGTGGGGAAAATAATGCCTATACAACCAACGATATTACAAACTATTATATTCAATTACCAGCCGAGAATATAGAAACGGCTTTTTGGTTGGAAAGTGATCGAATGCTCTCTTTAGCTTTTAGCGAAAAGAGCTTAGATGTACAACGAAAAGTAGTATGCGAAGAATTTAAAGAACATTATATCAATAAACCCTATGGTGATGTTTGGAAACACTTACGCGCACTCGCCTACCAACAACATCCTTATCAATGGATGACCATTGGTAAAGAACTTGCACATATAGAGCAAGCACAATTAGAAGATGTAAAGGCCTTTTTTAAAAAACATTACAACCCTCAAAATGCGGTAGTCTGTATTGCAGGCAATTGCTCATTTGATGAAGTAGTAGCGCTTGCTAAAAAATGGTTTGAACCCATACCTACTGGCGAAAAATATATTCGCAATATTGCACCAGAGCTTACGCAAACTGCAGCGCGCCATCTGGAAGTGCATGCCGATGTGCCTTCCGATGCCTTATACATGGCATGGCATATCGCTCCAAGATTAGATCCATCGTATTATGCGACAGATATTATAACGGAGATCATGGGGCATGGCAATGCTTCTAGACTGTATCAGAAATTAGTGAAAGAACAACAATTATTTTCTTCTATTCAATGCTATCATACCGGCAGTGTTGAAGCTGGCTTGTTAGTCATTGACGGTAAAATTAGAAATGACCAATCTATCGAAGTTGCTTATGAAGCCGTTGAAAAAGAAATTGCCTTATTGCTTGCAGAGGGCATTAGTGATTTTGAGCTTACCAAATCAAAAAATAAATTAGAGGCTATGATCGTTTTTGAAGATATGCAATTACTATCTAGAGCGAATAATTTAGCATTCTATGAACTATTAGGTGATGCAGAGAAAATAAATCAAGAATGGGATCATTATAATGCTGTTACTAAAAAAGAATTAATGCAAGTAGCACATCGCATTTTTATGCCCAATAATAAAAACACCTTGTTTTATAAAAGAAAATAATGGGTCCGAGTATATCTGTTGTTATACCTACTTATAAAGGAAAAGCTTTGTTAGCTCAAAACTTGCCGAGTGTCTTTCATGCACTAGAACAAGCTACTACTATATTTGAAATCATTGTAGTTGATGATGCTTCTCTCGATGATACTGCAGCATTTTTACAAGAACACTACCCCTCTATAAAATTGCTAAGCAATGAAACGAATAAAGGGTTTTCTCCAACAATCAATAAAGGTATTTTTGCTGCACAATACGAATGGGTATTATTGCTGAATAATGATGTAAAATTATTACCTACTTATTTTACTGTTTTAATTCCTCATTTAGAAAACAAAAATTGCTTTGGCATCATGGGTAAAATCATTGGCTATGACAATGATGTATTACAAGATAGTGCCAAATATCCTAAATGCACTTTATTAAATATCAATGGCACAACCAACTATCAATTTGTAAATGAAACGCAGCGCAGCGCTATATACACCTTTATGCTTTCTGGAGCCAATGCGCTAGTGAATAGAGAGAAATTGCTTTTACTCAATGGCTTTTGCGAATTATTTGCTCCCTTTTATTGGGAAGATGTAGACCTTTCTATTAGAGCTTGGAAGATGGGTTGGGAGTGCTTATATGAACCTAATGCTATATGCAGGCATCCGGCTTCTACCACCGTAAAAAGCAATTTTAAAAAAAGACAGACGGCCATAATTGCTAACAGAAATAAGTTACTCTTGCATTGTATTCATTTAGATACGGCTGCATTGATCTTATATCACTTCAAAATTTTAGGCAAATCTATTTTTGCTTTGTTACGATTGAATTTTTCTTTTTTGAAGAGTTGCTATTTATACCTCCAACTAATACCGGAGGCTATGAAAACAAGAACAGCCTTTAAGCAATTACAAGCTGCACAACATCAAAACAATACCCTATCTGATTGCTATCAATTTATAAAAAAGAGTATTGGCGAAGAAGCGATTACTTTGTTTTAATTGGCTTATTATAAATACGCTTCAAGGTATAATAGGCTTTCTTTTTAGCCCCGTAGTAATCTATTATACTCCAACTAATAGCTGGCCAACAATCATTCCATTGCCAAACTAAAGAACCCATACAGTAGGGTGTAGCATAGAGCTGAGTCGTTGCTGCTAAAGCTACTGCCTTACTTTGTAATTGCTGTGTAGCTTGAATATACGTATCGAAACTTGAATACGTCAAATTTTCTTGTTTCAAATAGGCATTAATGGTAGCAAAACCAGTTGCGTGTTTTTGATGAGCTAACAATGCAGGAGCAGCAAGATGTAAATCCTTGTTCGATAAAAATTTTATCAAACTTTTTTTATTGGGAACGCTTTGCATACCATACTCACTCATAAAACGAGGTACCTTTTTAGCATAGGTACTAATGGGCTCCATGCCCCACCATACACCCCAATAATGCATATCGCCGGTATATTCACTCGTATCATTGCCCCACCCTATTTTTGGTGAACTAGCGATATAAGGTCGATCATCTAATTGATGTATCAATGCTGGTATTTCTTTTTCAAAAAACAATTGATATGCATTCCATAATTCTTTTTTACTTGCATCGGACAATTGATAAGATTTAGTCCAGCCCCAATTATGCCAAGCTTCATCAATTTCATTATTCCCACACCATAAAACAATGCACTGGTATTTACGCAAGCGTTTAATATTATCTTTCAATTCAGCAAAAACAGATTGCTTAAACGAGGAATCGCTCGGATACATAGCTCCTGCAAACATCAAATCTTGCCAAACATAGATGCCTAAAGAATCACACAATTGGTAAAATATATCTTGTTCATAAATTCCTCCTCCCCATACGCGCAGCATATTGACACCTGCTTGTTTGGCCGCCACTAATAAATGTCTGTAACAATCATGACTTATAGCTGGCAAAAACATATCGGCTGGCACCCAATTAGCGCCCTTCATAAATACAGCTTGCTTATTTATCTTAAAGTAAAAACTAGATCCAATACTATCTGCTTGTTGTATTAATGCTACTTTGGGATGCTTCGCTATAGCTTGCTCTTTTTCTTCTCCTTCCACAATAGTTACTGGTTTCCAGATACCAAGGGTGAGTATACGCGGAGCGAAATCCCAACCAAATTGATATTGCGCTTTTCTTACAAAGTTGCGTGTATTTTCACAAGGTAAAACGGTAGGATATTGTTTTGCTATGCTATCGGCTCTTTGATCAACATTATATAAAACAACTTTTAGCACATTGTTTTGAAGTTTTACTAATTTACTAATATCAAACTTCCAAGTTCTAAACATATTATCGGCAGTACCAAGCAATATGTTGTTAAAGTAAATAGCCGCATAGGTATCAATACCTTCAAAAATTAATTGAATGCGTTTTTTAGCATGCACTTGAACCGGATAATCAAACTGTGTTTGATAGATCCAATTCGTTTTTCCAACCCATTGAATGCTATCAACATTTGTTGACCAATAAGGATTGGGTATTTTATGATGCCGAAGCAAATCTTGCTGTACCGTACCGGGTACCTGAGCAGAAAAATATTGGGTGCTTCCTTCTTTGCAAAAACGCCAATGCATCTTTATTGTTGCTTGTGATGTAGAAGCAAAACAACAATAACAAAAGAAAATAAAAATGATTTTATATATAGGCATACTTATATGATACCGGCAGTTCTCCAAACAGCCAACTGTTCTTCCCAACACCATGCGGTTTCCATCATTTGCTCAATCGAATACGCACACTCCCAATTTAAAATAGTACGCGCTTTGGTGCAATCGGCATAAACGGCTTCTACATCACCTGGTCGGCGAGGGCCTAGTTCGTAAGCAAGTGATCGACCTGTTACTTTTTCAAACGCATGAATTAATTCTAATACACTCACGCCATTTCCACTACCTAAATTATACATATCAAAATTAGGTGCTGAAGTATGCTGCAAAGTATACTCAAGCGCTTTGGTATGTGCATGTGCAATATCCATAACATGAACGTAATCGCGAATACAAGAACCATCTCTGGTTGCATAATCATTACCATGCACTTGCATTTTTGCAATTTTTCCAATAGCAGTTTGCGTAATTACAGGTACAATATTCTCAGGCTTTTCTTGTAGATCGCCCAATAAACCAGAGGGATGCGAACCTACTGGATTGAAATAGCGTAATAAGCTAATTTTCATAGCGGGATGTTGCGCAGCTACATCTTTGCAAATAATTTCTCCCATTTGCTTTGTACTAGCATAGGGCGATTGTGCTTCTTTGATTGTTTCTAATTCGGTAACAGGTAAATGATCCGGATTCCCGTATACAGAACAAGATGAAGAAAAAACAAAACTTTTCACTTTATGTTTTGTCGCTTCCTCTAATAGATGCATTAAAGAAAGCAAATTATTTTCATAGTATCGTAATGGTTGCATCACCGATTCTCCAACCCATTTAAATGCAGCAAAATGAATAATGCCATCAATATTAGGATGCTCTTCAAAAAGTAATGCGGTACTTTTTTTATCTGTTAAATCTAGGGTGTAATGCGGAATATTAACATCGGTAATTTTTCTTACATTTTCTAATAATAACAAATAACCTCTCGATAGATTATCTACAGAAATAACTTCATGGCCATTATTGATTAAATCAACCATAGTATGACTTCCAATATATCCACAAGCGCCTGTAACTAGTATTTTTGCCATTACCTATTTTATTTTACTTGTTGCATGTTTACTAATTCTTGATATAATCCTTCCTCTTGCATTAGCGCATCGTGCTTACCGCGTTGAACGATTTTCCCTTTCTGCATAACTATAATTTCATCAGCATGCTGCACAGTAGATAAACGATGGGCAATCACAATGCAGGTTCTGTTTACCATTAAATGATTAATAGCATCTTGAACAATGCGTTCACTTTGGGTATCTAGCGAAGAGGTAGCTTCATCTAAAATAAGAATAGAAGGATTTTTCAATACCGCTCTTGCAATTGTTACGCGTTGGCGCTCACCACCACTCAATTTAGAACCTCTATCTCCTACATTGGTTTGATACCCTTCTTCTTTAGCAACAATGAAATTATGGGCATTTGCAATTTTAGCGGCTTCGGTAATTTGTGCCTCAGTGGCGCCACCGGTACCTAAAGCAATATTATTGTATATCGTATCATTGAATAAAATGGCATCTTGATTGACGATACCCATCAATCGACGAATATCTTCCATCTTATAAGATCGAATATCTTGACCGTCAATTAAAATTTGTCCTGCACTTACATCATGAAAACGAGGAATTAAATCTACTAAGGTCGATTTTCCCGAACCCGATGAGCCAACTAAAGCAATGACTTTGCCCTTTGGAATGCTTAAATTAATATCGCTTAATACCACTTGATCGCCATACTGGAAAGACACTTGCTTAAACTCAATAGCGCGCTCGAATTGCGCAATAGGTTTAGCTGCTGCTGCATCGGTCAACGTATTGGGTGCCGACAATAAAGCTTCAATTCTATCGAGTGCTGCCGTACCTTTTTTAATATTAAAGAAAGAAGTAGACAGATTTTTGAAGGGTGTAATGATTTGTGAAAAAAGTACAATAAATACAATGAATGATTCGGGGCTTAAACTTGCTTCCTTAGCAAAAATCAATTTACCACCAAACCACAATACCATACTTAAAACAATAACCCCCATGGATTCTGATAAAGGAGAAGCCAATTCACGCTTAGCAGCTAATGCATTATTGCTTCTAAATAATAAATTATTAGACTGCATATATTTTAAATGCATTTGTTTTTCTGCATTAAAAGCTTTTATAATGCGCATGCCGGAAAGTGTTTCTTCTAACATACTTAGCATGCTACCCAACTGCTCTCTAATATGATTAGAGGAGCTATATAAAGATTTACCAATTCGACCAATTAAAAATCCGGCTATAGGTAAGAAAACTATTAAGAAAAGTGTAAGCTTAAAACTAATAGCAATCATAGAAGCAAAATATACTAATATCGTTAACGGCTCGCGAATAAATACTTCTAAAGTTGCCATGATCGACAACTCTACTTCGTTGATATCATTCGTCATTTTAGAAATTAAATCCCCTTTTCGTTCTTCTGTAAAAAAACCAATAGGCAAAGAAAGTACTTTTTGATACAAATCATTCCGCAATCTTCTCAATACCGCATTGCGCAGTGGATTCATGATATATAGAGATATATAAAGAAATAAATTCTTCAATAATATCATAGTTATCAAAACACCACATATAAAAAGTAAGGCATTCATAGGGCCCTCATTGCGAACAATAGATTGCACATACGAAGTAGCCATATGCAGCAAATTGCCGGCATTGGTTCTGGTATTGGTTGTTGGCAATGACGTTTTACCAAACAACACATTCATAAAAGGCCCTAAGGCACTAAAAGAAATAGCGCCAAATAAAATAGCTAAAATATTTGTGAAAAAATACAATGCAATTTTCCCTTTATAATCGGCTAAGTATTTTAATATTCTACCTACTTTTTTCATAGTATTTATTGAATCGTATATGAGACGGTACCGTCTTTTTCATCTTTTAAAATAACCCCTGCCTCCATCAATTGATTGCGTATTTGATCAGAAACAGCAAAATCTTTTCGTTGTTTTGCTTCTTTACGAAGGGTAATCAAGACTTGCAAAACTTTATCCATAGCTCCGTTTTGTGAACTAGCTTGTATAGATTGTAGCCCTAAAATAGTTTCTAAATAATTTTTGAAAGTGGCTTGCAATAAATTAAAGCAATCTTCTGTAATAGATCCTATGGAAATTAAATTTGCTTTGAAGCTATTAATCGTTGAGGTGAGATCAAATAAGGCAGCAATAACTTTTGCCGTATTAAAATCATCATTCATATACTCCTCACAGGCATTGCAAATTGCAGTAAGTTCTTGATTTAAGCTATCATTTATTACTTCCTTAGAAGCCGTATAACTTAATTGCTTAAGCACTTCATAGGCTTCCCATAATCTTTTCAACGCTTTCTCAGATGCCTGCAATGCTTCGTTTGAAAAATCTAAGGTGCTACGGTAATGTGTTTGTAAAATATAAAAACGCACCACCATAGGATGGTAAGCTTGCTCTAATATTGGATGAGAACCACTAAATAATTCTGTTAGCTTGATAACATTATTATAGCTCTTACCCATTTTTTTACCATTGATGGTAATCATGTTATTATGCATCCAGTAATTTACCGGCGCATGATCATGTGCAATAGTAGATTGAGCTATTTCACTTTCATGATGGGGGAATTGCAAATCCATACCGCCTCCATGAATATCAAATTGAACACCTAAATATTTACTTGCCATAGCCGAGCACTCAATATGCCAACCAGGGAATCCTTCACCCCATGGGCTTTCCCAACGCATGATATGCTCTGTTGGTGCAGCTTTCCACAATGCAAAATCTACTTTATTTCTTTTTTCATCTTGCCCGTCCAATGCTCTTGTAGTCTCTAATAAATCATCTAATATGCGACCCGACAATTTTCCATAGGGATAGTTAGCTGCATATTTTTTAACATCGAAATAAACCGATCCATTCACCTCATAAGCATAGCCTTTCTCTATAATTTTCTTAATCATACTTATTTGCTCAATAATATGACCGGTAGCTGTAGGTTCAATACTAGGCTCCAAAGTATTGAATGCGCGCATACCCCAATGGAATAGGTTAGTGTATTTATGCACCAATTCCATAGGTTCTAATTGTTCTAATTTAGCTTTATCATTTACCTTGTCTGTAGCATCTCTTCCCTCTTCTTCAAAATGACCAGCATCGGTAATATTACGCACATAGCGTACTTTATAATTCAAGAATTGTAAATAACGATTCACTACATCAAATGTAATGTAGGGACGGGCATGTCCTAAATGAGATTCTCCAGAAACCGTTGGTCCGCATACATACAAGCCAACATGACCGGGTGTAATGGGTTTAAAGACTTCTTTTTCTCGAGTAAGGGAATTATATAGGCTCAGTTGACTCATAAATTCAAAATAATATTACAAAAATAAGGTATTCTATTGGCTTTGCGCTACCAATTTAAAGGAAGCTATCACAGGATTATGATCGGAATAAGTAGCCATCTTAGGACAATCGAATGATTGGATATCTCCAATTCGATAGTCATAAAAAATATAATCGATGCGTAATGTAGGTGAGAACAAATTATAGGTTCTGCCAAAACCACTTCCTTTCTCTACAAATGCATCGAGCATATCACCTTTCAATGCTTTATAAACAAAGGAACCTGGGAGGTCATTAAAATCGCCACAAACTACTGTAGGATAAGGGCTAGCAGCAATCAATTCTTTAATTTTAGACGCTTGCATGGCCCTGTTTTTATAGGCAATCGCAAATCGATTTATAAATAAGCGTGCATATTGATAGGTATAACCTAATTTATTAAAATCCTTTTTTAAAACTTGAATATTCTTTTTCTCTGCATCGCTCAAACCAAATGTTATTAAATGTAATACTATTACACGTACTATTTGCTTCGTTGGCATTTGTACATCTGCTAATAAAAGCGCATCATTATCTGTTAAATCTATTTCTTCAAAGTGCTTTATCGGATATTTACTAAATAAGGCGGTACCCGTTAAATAAGTTCCAATTTTATGTGCGGCAACAAAGCGGAATTCTTTATACCCATTTTTATTAATAATGGATTGCGTGTAGGGTTTTAATTGATTACTAGCCAAACATCTAAACTCAGGCAAACACAGCACATCAACTTGTTGTTGCTCAATAAAATCTTGTATACCCTCCGGCACTGATTTTTTAAAAGGAACGGTATAAACACCCAATCCATGTACATTCCATGACATGATGGAACAACTAGTATCACTACTAGCTAATTGTACAGTGGGGCTATGAAAGGCAAATAAAGGCAGCACTATGGAATGGGCAATCAGTATCGTAGTAAGTGATAAAAAGGCACGGTATTTTTTAGATGTAAATAACCATAGCACTATAAAGATGATGTTTATAAAAACAGCAAAGGGGGTAGTAAGCGAAAATAAGGCTAAATTAGAAATAGATAAAGCACTAATAAAAGAAGCCCAAAAACAAGCCAATAACCATCCTATAGCTAATAAATTAGCTAACAACAAACTGTTGCGCACAACAGTACGTATGCCTTGCCATGCTTGCATTTTTAGGATTGAGATAGTTCTTTTAGTTGTTCTTGTTCTTTAGCAGAAAGCGACTCCATACCAGACTCATGAATTTTATCTAGCAAGATATCTAAAGCAGATTTCTTTTCTTCAACTTCTTTTATAGCTTTTTGGTGCTGATTAATTGTTTTTGCTTCTAAAAAACTAAATAAGTCATATACCCAAGTGCCAATTGGAATGCCTCTTCGTAACAATTTTATATACAAGAAACCACTTAGTGCAGCACTCAATAACAAGGCCAATTTAGGAAGTGAAGTATAAAAATTGGCAAACGACAAGGCTGCATAAACCAATACTACAACATACATAGGAATAGCCAACTGATCGCCTACATAAAACTTATGCTTAGGGGATAAGGTGATGATAGCTACTCCTAGCGCCATTACACCAGCATAAGAACCCAACATCCAATTTACATACATATAATTTTGCAAGGGTAATAATTGAATGCCTAAGAAACATAAGCCGCCAATTAAAGTACCATAGACAAAAATGGGTATGACTTGCTTATAACCTACCAAGTTTTGAATAGCTTGAGCAAAGGTATAGGCCCAAATCATATTTGTAACCCATTCCCAAAAACCTATATGCACCCAAGCATAAGAAAAGAGGGTCCACCATACATGAGGAAATTGATGCACTTCAGGCAAAGCGGTATTAGAAGCCGTTCTACTCATAGCATCAATACCGGTAATGCCCAGTATGAGCATGACTACGCGCGTGAAATGGAAAATTATAAAACCAGTGCCTGTTGCAACGATTAATTGCATGGCACCATTTTTTTTATAGGGAGCTATTTGTATTCGTTTCATGAATTAATAAAAATGAGTTCGATCGTGTTTTTTCCAATACGTTAAAATAATAAAAGCCATCAACATGCCTCCTAAATGGGCATAATGTGCAATATTATCACCAGCAGAGTTTTGAACACCTGCATACAATTCAAATAAAGCGTAGAGCGCAACAAAGTATTTTGCTTTTATAGGCATTAAAAAATAGACGTATAGTAAGGTATTGGGGAATAAATATCCAAATGCAAATAGTAAGCCAAAAACAGCTCCAGAAGCACCTACCGTAGCTTGGTTGTATAATACATTTTGATACTGAATGACTAAGTGATTCGATGCATTGATAAAACTACTATCATTTGGGTTATCCATCCATGCATTAATAAAATCTTGAAAAGGGGCTAAGTTTATGCCTTGATGTTTTACAAACAAGGTAAATTGATCTACACTGGGCTGTTGTTGATAGAGCTCAAAAGCATGTTGGAATTGTGCATATTCGTAAGAAAGTACGCCCAAATGCATGCACGCTGCACCGATACCCGTAACCATGTAAAACAATAAAAAACGCTGACTGCCCCAGGTATTTTCTAATACGCTACCAAACATCCAAAGGGCAAACATATTGGAAAGCAAATGCATAAAATTTCCATGCATAAACATGTGTGTTAACAATTGCCATGGTTTGAAATAATCAGAGCGCCAATAATGCAAACCCAAATATTGTGATAAGTCGATCTGCATGCGCTCCAAGGTAAATTGCAAGGCTAAAAATAAAACATTGATGATAATCAAATTTTTAACCACCGGTGGCATGGAGCTAAATCTATTAGACCTATAACTATTCATTGTTATTCATTTTTATTATCGAGTTACAAGATACATTGTTTTAAACGTTATTATTTAAAATGCTCAATACATTCTCTTTTTTAAGAATTTTATAACCAATTCGGTCGGTAGAAATACCTTTTTTTAGTTCGTAACTAAAGCTATAGGTATCATCGCTTTGTTCTTGGATTTCAAAATAAGCAAATTGCACTTTTTCATTGTTCTGAAAATGTTCTGCTGCTTCATATAAATGGGTAGACAATATCATCAACTGTTGCTCTTGATGCAATAAGCCTTCTAAAATAGCTTTAGTACATTCATTAGCATCATGCACATTAGTGCCTTTAAACAATTCATCCATAAGGAGCAATAAACCTTTATGTGCTACAACAGACGATACTGTTTGCTTAATCCGTTGCACTTCCGACATGAAATAGCTTTCTCCTTTAAATAAATCATCGGCAATTTGCATATTCGTTACCAAACCATTTCTAAAACTCACTGTTAGCTTTTGAGCAGGCACACCCATTCCTAAATGCGCTAATACGGTAGCAATACCTACTGCACGTATACAAGTGGTTTTGCCAGACATGTTAGCACCTGTTAAAATGAGTAAGGGTTGCGCTTTACTAAGCGCAAGTGAAAATGGAATTGCCTTACTAAGTAAAGGATGCACTAATTCTTCTGCATCAAAAACATTAACTTCTGTAGCGGAAATAGTAGGAAACACCCATTGATATTGACTAGTAGCCTTAGCCATGGATAAAAAAGCATCTAGCTGTGCCAATTGTTCAATTGCTTTATGCGTATTGGATTTTAATACTCTTCGTGCTTGATAAACAAAAAGTTCTTTCTCATGAAAGGATGGCGCTTGCTTAGCAGACACTAAATTTTTAAGAAGCGGTTGCTCTAATATGGCATTCCAAATAGCAATTTGCTTAGCCACACTTTCGGGCACCTCACGCTTTTGAAAATACGCACAAAGTGCTGCTAGTCCCGAATAAAAATCTACAAACTGCTGATAGGTAGATTGTATAAAAGCATATGCAGACTGCTGAAATACTTTCTTTAGAAATGTTTGCAAGAAAAAAGAATAGCTACTAGGCACACCGGTAAATGTATCTGCCGTTTCAAAAAATTGCTCGAGCAATAAGAGTGTGCCATTGCTTATGGTAGAAGGCCAGCAAGCAGTATGCTGCACCATAAATTGAATAGTTTGTTGCTGAGCAATACAATCTTCCCAAGTAGCAGGCGTTTTTAATACTAATTGTTTGAGATACTGTTTCCCTTGCGAGCTTATTGTAAAATCGATATGCTCAAAAAGGCTTTTTTGACCTTCTTCTGGGAAAATATGCAAATCCCTTTTGGATTGCTTATCTAGTATCATGCTCTATCAAATTTTAATCGCATGCCATAAACGCCATCTACCACTTTAGCTTGCTCATATACTATGGCTCCATTTACAATTGTAGTATGAATGGAGCTTGTAAATTCAGTACCCTCCAAAGGCGACCATTGACACTTATACAGCAAAGATGCTTTCGTAACAGTAGTTGGGGTATCTAAGTCTACCAAAACTAAATCGGCATAATAACCTTCTCTTATAAAGCCACGCTCTGCTATCTGAAAACAAATAGCTGGCGCATGCGCCATTTTCTCTACTACTTTTTCAATACTGATAATTCCTTTTTTTACATAAGACAGCATCATTTGCACACTGTGTTGTACCAGCGGCAATCCGGCAGGAGCTGCACTATACGCCTGTTGTTTTTCTTCCCATGTATGCGGTGCATGATCGGTAGCAATAATATCTAAAGTATCGTCTAGGAGTGCTTTCCAAAGTGCTTCTTTATTTTCGGGCGCTTTAATAGCTGGATTACATTTTATTTGATTGCCTAAACGTTCATAATCATCGGCTGTAAAATGCAAATGATGCACACATACTTCATTCGTAATTTTTTTGTCTTTCAACGGAAGCATATTAGAGAAAAGTCCTAGTTCTTTGGCCGTACTGATATGTAATACATGTAAACGTGTATCATACTGTTGTGCTATTTGAATAGCGGCCAAAGTACTTTCATAGCAAGCATGCACATCACGAATCAATGGATGAAAGCGGGCGTGATCGGGATTTGGATAATTTAATTTGTTAGCTGCTACAACAGCTTCAGTTTCACAATGTGTTGCAATTAATACTTCTGCTTCTGAAAATATTTTATGCAATACGGTATAGTTATCTACCAACATATTACCCGTACTAGAACCCATAAAAATTTTAATACCGCAAATATCCTTTTTCTTTTTATTGGTTTTGAGCACTTCTTCCACATTGTCGTTGGAGACACCCATAAAAAAAGAATAATTAGCCGGTGAGCAGGCACTAGCTATCGCATATTTTTGTTCCAATAATTCTTGTGTTAATGCCGCCGGCACCGTATTAGGCATTTCCATAAAGGTAGTAACACCTCCTGCCACAGCAGCACGAGATTCTGTTTGAATAGAGGCTTTATGCGTTAAGCCCGGTTCTCTAAAATGTACTTGATCATCAATAGCACCTGGCAATAAATAGTTCCCATTGGCGTCTATCACATGCATTTCAGGCGTAGCAGATATGGATGCATCTATTCGCTCAATTCGTTGTCCTACAATCAATACATCTTGTAGTTTTATTGTACCTTCGTTGACAACATGAGCGTTCTTAATGAGTATCTTATTCATGATAGGCATACTGTTTATGTGATTTTTATTTTGGTAAAATTAAGCTGTTTATCTCAAGGAATAATTTTTAATAATAAAAAATAATTTAATGTTGAATTTATTTAAGAAAAGCACCCTGTTATGCCTGATGGCCCTTTCGAGCTTAGCGCAAGCGCAAACCCGTTATATAGGTAAATCTCAAGAGTTACAAGAACAAATTGATCGTTTAGAAGCGCTACAAAACCACAACATACCTTATTGGGTGGGCGCCATTAAGCCGTTTACAAGCAATTCGATTATGCCTTTGTTGGCTAGTTTAGATTCCATTTATCAGCATGCAGATGCTATTGATAAATTCGGAATTGAGAAAATTACTAACGCCTATTTATTTGTGCCCATTAAATTTTCACAAACCAAGCGTAGCTTTTTAAAAGCTTTGTATAAAAACCCCTACAACGGATTTACATACCAAGAACCCAATATAATCCAATTAGCGATCAATCCGCTTTTGAATTTTCAAGTTGGCACGGAGCAAAATAATCAAACAGGCGTATTAGTCAATACCAGAGGTATTGCTATAAATGGCATAGTGGTTAATAAAATAGCTTTTTATGCTTCCTTCTGCGACAATCAAGAAAATCCGCTTTCATATATAGGGAAACGCATTAACCAACAACAAGCCGTGCCGGGAGTCGATTACTATTTAAACAGAAGTCAAAACCAATATGATTATTTAAGTGCTCAAACCTATATTCAATTTCCTTTAGTAAAAAAATACATTCAAGCGCAAATAGGCTATGGGAAACAGTTTTGGGGCTACGGACAGCGCTCTTTATTTTTAAGCGATTACTGCGCAAGTGCACCCTACTTACACCTGCATAGTCAGTTCAAAAAATTTAGCTACGATAATCTCTTTATGGAATTAACACCGCAATACATGAGGGGGGGCGACAAAGTACTCGATCATAAATACGCAAGTTTTCATCATTTAAGTATGCATGTGCATCCCAAACTAGAAGTGGGCATTTTTGAATCGGTAGTGTTTGGAAGACCCAATCATTATGAGTGGAGTTATTTAAATCCGCTCATCCTATTACGCCAAGCAGAACGCTCACAGGGCAGTCCCGACAATGCGTTGATGGGTTTTGATTTTAAATGGAAAGCGCCCAAGCATTTTCAAGTATATGGGCAATTATTGTTAGATGAATTTAATTTAAAAGAAATGACCCACAGCAATGGATGGTGGGGTAATAAATACGGATTTCAACTGGGGGTAAAAGCTTACAATCTATTTAAGATTCCACATTTAGATGCACAGCTAGAATACAATCAAGTACGTCCATTTACCTATGCGCGCGATTCCGTAAGTAATTATACGCATTACAACCAAGCCATAGCGCACCCATTAGGCGCTGGATTTAGAGAGTGCATAGGCATATTGCGTTATCAATGGCATAAAAAATGGAGCTGCAGTATCCAACAAGTGATGTATACAAAAGGAGTAGATACGGGATCTAGCAATTTTGGAAATAATATTTTTACCGCCTATAATACAAGAGTTCAAGACTATGGATTTCAAACCATTTCGGGTATAAAGAGCAAAGGTGCTTATACCAATTTTCACATAGCCTATGAATGTATACCCAATTTATATTTAGAGGCTGGTTTTATTCAGAGAACCTTGAGCTATCAAGCATCGCAATTGCCCGAAGAAAAAACGAGTGCTATTTATAGCGGTATCCGTTGGAATATGGCAAGAAGAACCGTTGATTTTTAATTGTTAAAGTTTTGAGATAATAATCCTATAAAAAAGGGCTTCCAAATTGGAAGCCCTTTTTTTATAATTAGCTACATGCTATACCACTTCTAAATTATAGTCTTGGTAGGTAGCACATAATTCTACAGCATAATCTTTGCTGAAATAGATCTTTGGATTGAATCTTGAAAACACAGGATAGCGTGTATCTGGTATAGACTTGTCGATAAAATTATAGCCAGCCAAAAACAATTGTTGGTCGGTAATTTTAACACGATACACTCTTCTATGCTCATATTTATCCAACATCGCAATCAACTCATTTTTATCCATACGTGCTTGAGAAGTTAACTTTTCTACATGCACTACTTCGCCATTGTCTGGTTTGTTGGTAAAACGCAATTCAAAATTATGCACAAAGCAACTGAGGCAATATACATTTTTATAAATAACAGCTGGATTGTTTTCGTCGCCAATAATACGTACATCGGTTAAGCCCGATAAACGAAAGAACTCTAATAGACGTCTGTTTCTGCGTTCGATAACTTCTTTTGTAACGCCTTTGCCTGGCGCAGAAGAAGGGTCTAAATTTGGATTATTTTCTTCGCGGGCAAGTGATAAATCTTTCATAAATTTCAACAAATTTTAAAATGTTATTGGTTGTGTTTAAAATAAAAAAAACTTTATTAAAATAGCAAATAGTACCTTAAGTTGTGCAAATATAAAACGATTTTCTATTAAATCGTGCAAATTAATCTAATAATTTAAGTGCTTTCCCTACGCTGTTTTAGTAATTTTAGAAGCAATCTTTTACCTTTATCCTATGCAATTTTCAGCGATACAACCACAACACCTTTCTGAGCTAGCAAACATCTTAGGTGCTGATGCACTCTTAACCGATTTGGAGGAGCGCACACAACGCAGTTCCGACCATACCGAAGATTTGGTATTCCTTCCAGAAGTAGTAGTTATGCCTCGTGAAGTAGATCAGATATCTAAATTACTACAATATTGCAATCAAGCTCGCATACCCGTTACGGTAAGGGGCGCTGGCACTGGATTGAGTGGAGGCGCTTTACCCATTCATCAAGGTATTGTATTAGACATGCAACGCTTCAATAAAATTTTAAACATAGATACAGAGAATTTTCAAGTTACAACAGAACCGGGCGTTATTACCCAAGTGTTACAAGAAGCTGTTTTAGCGCATGGTTTGCAATACCCACCCGATCCAGCTAGCAAAGGTTCTTGCTTTATAGGTGGCAATATTGCCGAAAACTCGGGTGGACCGCGCGCTGTAAAATATGGTGTAGTAAAGGATTATGTGCTTAATCTAGAAATTGTATTAGCAGATGGCACTGTAATGTGGACGGGCGCAAATGTGCTAAAAAATGCCACTGGCTATAACCTCACCCAATTGATTGTGGGCAGTGAGGGCACCCTTGCGGTTGTTACTAAAATTGTTTTGAAATTAATACCCGCAACAACGACTACCGTATTATTGCTCATCCCTTTTCGAAAAGCAGAAGAGGCCTGCC
>CAIWHF010000051.1 GCA_903912405.1 uncultured Bacteroidota bacterium
ACCAAGCAACTTCGTTAATCATTGGAGGCAATGTTTTTGAGAAAAATGGAAATAAAATCCAGTATGACGTTACTTCTTTTGTGTCTAACGCTCCATTAGCAGATGCTATATTTTCATTCGATGCAAAAAAATATCCGAATGTAGAAACGGTAGATTTAAGATAAATGAATCAATAAAAATTTTAAAAAAAAGAGAAGCAAAAGCTTCTCTTTTTTTTAATTAAAACCTTCTGTTGTAGCTTCTTTATGAATTTTCTTTACTAAACCTTGCAATACATTACCAGGACCAACTTCTATAAACTTATCCGCACCATCTTGAACCATTTGTTGCACGATTTGCGTCCATCTTACCGGTGCTGTTAATTGTTCAATAAGATTTTGTTTTATTATTACAGGATCTGTTTGAGGCAATGCATTTACATTTTGATAAACAGGGCATATTGGCGTATGGAATTGCGTAGCTTCGATGGCAGCAGCCAATTCTTCGCGAGCCGGTTGCATTAACGGAGAATGGAAAGCACCGCCCACTTGCAATACTAATGCTCTTTTAGCACCTGCACCCTTCATAGCTTCACATGCTTTTTCTATTCCTTGAAGCGAACCGCTAATTACCAATTGACCAGGGCAATTATAATTTGCGGCAACAACTATTTCATCATTAATGGATGCACAAACTTCTTCTACTTTAGCATCTTCTAGTCCTAAAATAGCAGCCATGGTAGATGCTTGCAAATTGCAAGCTTTTTGCATAGCTGCAGCACGCATTGCAACTAATCGTAGCGCATCTTCAAATTGTAATGTTTTATTGGCAACCAAGGCAGAAAACTCACCGAGAGAGTGACCTGCAACCATTGCTGGGTGTGCATTTTCTAAAGACAAATAACGGATAACAGAATGCAAAAAAACCGCAGGCTGTGTTACATTGGTTTGTTTTAACTGTTCATCGGTACCATCAAACATGATATCGGTAATTCGGAAACCTAAAATTTCATTGGCTGTTTCAAAATATTTTTTTGCTTGATCGTTGCTTGCATAAAGCTCTTTGCCCATGCCTACAAATTGCGCTCCTTGTCCAGGAAATATAAATGCATTCATCTTATTTTTTTTACAAACTTAATAAAAAAATGGAATACCCCCATTGTAATAAAAACGATTTGTGTACATAAAAAAAAGGTACTTTTATGCTATGAACTGGATAGCCTTAACAAGCATAGAACAATTACATGCTATTAAAAATGATAATACAGGGGAAATTGCCGCTATATTTAAACACAGTACGCGTTGCAGTATTAGCACAATGGCTCTAAACAGATTAGAAAGAAGTACCGCTCCTGAAGCTGTAGATTTTTATTATCTCGATTTATTGCAATATCGATCGTTATCCAATGAAATAGCAACTATTTTCCAAGAAGAGCATGCTTCGCCACAGATTTTACTAATTAAAAACGGAAGCTGTTTTTATAACGAAACGCATGGAAGTATCAGCATGGAAGAAATAATTGAAGTAACGAATTAAACCCTTTTGCCCTTCCATTTTCCAGATTGTAAATACCAAATACTGAGTACTAATAGAGAACTCCAATATACAAACTCAGACATCCAAGCCCATTGCAAACTTGCCTTATGTTGCTCTATTACTATAAAGCAATAAATAAGGTACACGCTTACGCAAGAAATTTCCATCACAAGATTAATAATGGTATTTCCTGTACCTACAACACCATTAAAAACTACTGTAGCCAGAGACATAATACCCATAGCTAAAACAATTACTTGCAAGCTTGGTAAGGCCATTTTTATAATGGCAATATCTTGCGTGTATAAAGTCAAAAAGGAATTAGCAAACAGCAATAATAAACTACATATTAGCAAGGTAAATCCTAAACTAATAATGGCTATACGTTTTATGATGTGCAAAACAAGATGCGATTGATCAGCCCCAATTGCTTTACTAACCAGCGTATTGGTGGTAGAAGCAAAAGCCCAAGTAGCTACCCCCACCACACCAAATATGCTTCTTAATATCTGAGAGCTGGCTAATTCTAATTTTCCTAAATGCTCTACGAAAATAAAAAAGATCTGCCATCCGCCTATACTAAATAGAAATTGCACTATTAATGGAGCCGCTACTTTTAAAGATTGCAGCATTGTAGCTACTTTTATTGTGCCTGCATTTTTCAATGTATAGCTTTTTGTATCTGAAGAAAATGCAAATTGACTTATCATAATAGCTGCATAAACTACTTCTGCAAATACAGATGCATAGGCTGCCCCTTGTATGCCCAACATAGGCATGCCTGCATGGCCAAAAATTAATAGATAATCTAACAAAATATTCGTGAGCGTGCTTAATAGGGAGCCCCAAATAAGACTCGTTGTTTTATTGATAGAAATGAAAAGTGTATTAAACAAATGTGTTAGCATCAAAAATGGTA
>CAIWHF010000052.1 GCA_903912405.1 uncultured Bacteroidota bacterium
CTATTTTATAAATAAATCGATTATGGATTTCAATTTAGTAGACGTAATTCAAAATTCTATCTCTCAAATTAACCAGGATAAAAGCGAGTCAAATTCTGAAGAATTAATTTCTATCAGCGAATTTTGTAATCGTATCAGTTCTAGTAAAGGTATTAATCAATCTATACTGCTAGTTGAAATAGTAAGGGCCTATCTCCAAAACAAATTTTCAATAACTATTAAAACTGTAACAGTGGATATTTTCGAAAAAGTTATCAGCAACATGGGTCCTATTGGCATATACCAGCAGAAAGCCCATGGTTATTTTACCTTCCCAAAACTTGAAGGAGAAATTGGAAATCGCATGATTTTCAGGGGAAAGGAAAGATTAATATGGAGTCTGAATAATTATTTAGGTTTAGCCAATCATCCAGAAGTTAGAAAAGCAGATGCAGAAGCAGCTGCTCAATATGGTATGGCCTACCCTATGGGCGCTCGTATGATGAGTGGTAATTCTGATAATCACTTATTATTAGAAAAAAACTTAGCTGATTTTATTGGCACGGAAGATACCATGTTGGTAAACTATGGTTACCAAGGTATGGTTTCTGCTATTGATGCTTTATGTGGCAGACATGATGTTATTGTATATGATGCAGAAGCACATGCTTGTATCATTGATGGATTACGCTTAGTGCCTGGTCACCGTTATGTATATAAACACAATGATGTAGCAGATTGCGAAAAACAATTGCAACGCGCAGTTGTTTTAGCAGAAAAAACCGGTGGTGGTATTTTGGTAATTACAGAAGGTGTATTTGGCATGAGTGGTAGTCAAGGTAGAATTAAAGAAATTGCTGCATTGAAAGCTAAATACCCATTCCGATTAATGGTAGATGATGCACATGGTTTTGGCACTATGGGTAAAACAGGTGCTGGTGTTGGCGAAGAACAAAACTGCATGAAAGAAATCGACGTATATTTCTCTACGTTTGCAAAATCAATGGCTAGTATTGGTGGATTTTTTGCTGGTGATAAAAAAATCTTAACCTATTTGCGTTACAATATGCGCTCACAAGTTTTTGCAAAGTCTTTACCGATGTCTATCGTTGTTGGCGCTTTAAAACGTTTAGAATTATTAAGAACGCAGCCTGAACTTAAAGCTAAATTATGGCATAATGTAAATCGTTTACAAAATGGTTTAAAAGAAAGTGGTTTCAATATAGGCATTACCAATACACCGGTAACACCCGTATTTTTAAGTGGTGGTTTATTTGATGCTGTTCAATTAATTTATGACATGCGTGAAAATCACAATATCTTCTGTTCTGTGGTGGTTTATCCGGTTATTCCAAAAGGACAAATCATGTTGCGTTTGATACCTACAGCCGTTCATACAGATGAAGATATCGATATTACTTTAGATGTATTCAAAAAATTGCGTACTAAACTAGATAACAAAGAATATCCTCAAGAAATGCCTAAATTAAATTTTGCATAAAACCCAAAACCACCTTCGGGTGGTTTTTTAATATTATATACTATGAACGTTTTTATAATTGGTGCATCTGGCCTAGTAGGTAGCAATTGTCTCCATCATTTTACAGAACAGGGTTGGAATGTAAAAGGCTCGTACTTTTCGTTTCCAACTACGAACTGTGTATTCTTTAACACCTTAGATCTTGCTCACCCAGATAATTTTGATTTATTAAGCTGGAAACCGAATATAATCGTTCATTGTGGTGCATTGACTCATGTAGATTATTGTGAGCAACACCCAGAAGAGAGTTATGAAAAAACAGTACAGAGCACTTTAAATATTATTTCCTTAGCCAAAGCATGTGATGCTAAGTTGGTATATCTTTCTACCGATTATATTTATGATGGAGCAAAAGGACCTTACCAAGAAGATGCCGAAATCAATCCTATTAGTGTTTATGGCAAACATAAATTATTAGCAGAAGAAAGTGTTTTAGAATTAGCTAATTCATTAGTTATTCGAATTACCAATGTATATGGTGATGAGGAAAGAGGGAAAAATTTCATTGCACGTATCATTCAACAATGTAAAGATGCCCAACACCTTACCTTAAAATTGCCTATCGATCAATACGCCACTCCAACCAATGCAATGGATATTGCAAAAGCCATGTATTTATTATTGAAAGATGAACATAAAGGGGTATTCAATATTGGCAGTACCGATTATATGAATAGAGTGGCTTTAGCACTTAGAGTATTAAAGTACTTTCCGGAGGCTAGTTATGAATTAATACCATTAAGCACAGCGCAACTACAACAAGCTGCAGCACGACCATTATTGGGAGGATTTATCAGTACTAAATTTCATCAGTTATATCCAGAATTTTTATTTAGTACGGTAGACGATTATATGCAAAAACAAAGCAAAGGGTAATAGGCATAAAAAAAACCGTTTTGTTCGCAACAAACAAAACGGCAAGAACGATACTGACTAACCCATCAATAACATTACAAATATCAAAAAAAATATTTAGAAATCCAATGAAAAGATAGGCTTATTTTAATTATTGATTAAATAATTAAAAATCAACAACTTGCATGGTTCAACTAAAGTAAAATATAGGATATAATTGTAAAATCCTTCTGCTTATTTAATATAACCTAATATCTTAAGCATGCTTTGATAGCTTTGCTCTTTAGCATATAACCAGTCTTCCAATTCACCATTTTTATTTCTTTCCACCACCACGTGCTTAGGAGAAGGTATCATACAGTGTTTTATACCACCGTATCCAGATAGCTGATCTTGATATGCTCCGGTATGGAAAAACCCAATATACAATGGATCACCACCAGCCTTTGTTTCTACTTTAGGTAAAAATACCGCATTGATATGTTCTTCAGAAGTATAAAAATCATGACTATCGCAAGTTAGTCCACCTAAGTGCACTTCCTGATATTCTTTATTCCATGCATTGATCGGCAACATCAAAAACTTTTCTCCAATGCCCCAGGTATCCGGTAAAGTAGTAATGAAAGAACTATCAATCATATACCAAATCTCTCGATCATTTTGCATTTTCTCATCGAGCACGCTATAAATCACTGCACCACTCTCACCTACCGTAAACGAACCAAATTCTGTGTATATATCAGGCACATCTACTTTATTCTTTTTGCAAACATCTTTTATAGTTCTTACAATTTCGTTAATCATATAACTATAATCGTAATCGAAACCTAAAGAATGTTTGATGGGTAAGCCTCCACCAATATTTAAACCCGTTAACTCCGGACAAATCTTTTTCAACTGGCAATAAAGATTGACTACTTTATTGAGTTCACTCCAATAATAGATATCATCTTTGATACCCTTATTCATAAAGAAATGGAGCATTTTGAGATGAAACTTAGCATTACCTTTAATTTGATCAATATAAAATTCTAAAACTTCTTGTTTACGAATCCCTAAGCGTGAAGTGTAAAAATCGAAAGTTGGTTCTTCTTCTGTTGCAATACGCAAACCGATATTTACTGGATCTTTAGATCGAATTGATTTTTTATAGTCTTGAAACTCATTGGTATTATCTAATACCGGAATAGCATTCTTAAACCCATCATTAATTAAACGAGCAATGCCTCTTGTATAAGCCTTAGTTTTAAAGCCATTGCAAATGATATAGGTATCTTTATTGATTTTCCTTTTGCTAAATAATTGCTTAACTATTTCTAAATCATATGCAAAAGAGGTTTCTAAATGCACCCCATGTTTTAGCGTTTCTTCAACTATAAAAGAGAAATGGGAACTTTTAGTGCAGTAGCAATAAGAATAAGAGCCTGCATAGCGATGCTTTTTGAAAGCAGCAGCAAATAAATCTTTAGCCTTGTTGATTTGTTGACCTATCTTGGGTAAATACGTCAATTTAAATGGCGTACCATATTTATCAATTAACTTTTTAATATCTAAGTCGTTAAAAAATAAATTATTGTCTTTTACTTCAAATCCTTCTTGAGGAAAATCGAAAGTTTGTTTAACTAAATCGTGATAAGTATTATTCATTGATTACGGTAAAAGAAATATAGGTTATTAAAGATTTC
>CAIWHF010000053.1 GCA_903912405.1 uncultured Bacteroidota bacterium
ACCAGTACGTTCTTTGTCTTCGTCTCTGGCACCTACATCATAAAGTACGTTGAGCGCCACCATAGGGGTGGTTCTATCTTCGTGATATAAAAAACGCAATCCGTTTGATAAGGTAATTTTTTTGTATTCTAACATAGTTTAATTTTTACACAACGCCTCGTTCTACTTCAATTTTGGCTTTACGTAATGGATTGGCAGTATTACTTGCGTATTCTTCGCGTTGCTGTATAATATCAATTGCACTGAATAATGCTTCTCTAAAAGAAGTGGGATCTGCTTCGTTTTTGCCTGCGATATCAAAGGCCGTTCCATGATCGGGAGATGTTCTTACTTTGCTTAATCCAGCTGTATAGTTAACCCCTTCGCCCTGTGCAATTGTTTTAAATGCAACAAGTCCTTGGTCATGATACATGGCTAATACGGCATCAAACTCTTTGTATGAGCCTCTTGCAAAAAACCCATCTGCGCTATAGGGACCAAAAACTAAATGCCCTTGTTGAAATAAGGTGTCGATTGCTGGTTTTAAAATAAGCTCTTCTTCTTTACCAATGGTGCCATTGTCACCAGCATGTGGGTTCATGCCAAGAACTGCAATTTTTGGCTTGTCGATGCCAAAATCTTTTTGAAGCGATTGACGAAGCGTTTGCAATTTTGCATTGATCAACTCTTTAGTGATATGCTTAGCTACATCAGCAATAGGTATATGCTCGGTAGCTAGCGCAACTCTAAAATTGTCCTTATACAAAATCATTAAAGCGTCGTTTGCAGAAAATATATTTTTTAGATAAGGAGTATGACCGGTATAAGGGAAGTCATTGCTTTGCGTATTTGCTTTATTGATGGGCGCTGTAACTAAAGCATCTAATTGTCCGTCTTTTAAGCATTGTGCAGCTACGGTTAACGAGCGAACAGCATATTTACCGCCTAAATCTGTAAGTACACCTGGTTGCATGCCTACTTCTTCTTCCCAGCAATTAAAAATATTGATCTGTTTATTATTGATTTTAGAAAAATCTTTGATACTGTTAAAGGTAAAAGGACTATCGGCTGCTATTCGTCTGTAATAATTGATAACCTTATTAGATGCAAATATAACAGGTGTGCATCGATCTACTATACGCGTATCGGAAAGTGTTTTAATAATCACTTCTAATCCTATTCCATTTAAATCACCTGTAGTAATACCTATTATTGGTTTTTCATTCATGTTGATGCGTCTTAATTTGTGGTTAAAAGTAGCGTATTATTTCTGGATTGTATAATGCATTAAAAAATCCATCATCATGCGCACGCCATAGGCTGTGCCTCCAATTGGGTGGTATCCTTTCTTACTCATGTTTAGAGAAACACCTGCAATGTCAAAATGCATCCAAGGGTAGTCAACAAAATGTTCTAAGAATTTACCTGCAGTAATAGCGCCCCCGTATGGACCGCCAATATTTTTTAAATCAGCAATATCACTTTTAATCATATCGCCATATTCATCCCACATAGGGAATTCAACTAAGCGTTCATATTGATTTGCACCAGCGGTTTTCAATGCAAGTTTAGTGCTCTCCTCAGCGTTGCCCATACAAACGATACCCACATCGCCTATGGCTGCTGCTGCTGCACCAGTAAGGGTTGCAAAATCTACTACTAATGCTGGTTCATATCGTTTTGCCCAATGTAATGCATCGGCTAATACCAGTCTTCCTTCAGCATCGGTATTTAAAACTTCTACAGTTTTTCCGCTATACATAGTAATAACATCACCTGGAACATAGGCGTTTTCGCCGGGTCTATTTTCGGTAGCAGGTACTAATGCAATGATGTGCAATGGAAGTTGAAGTAAAGATGCAGCATAGATAGTAGCACTTACAACAGCCGATCCGCTCATGTCACTTTTCATTCTATCCATAGATGCTGGTGTAGGTTTTAAACTTAAGCCTCCCGTATCATACACAATACCCTTGCCTACTAAAACTATAGGTTGTTTGTTTTGCGCATTTTTAGGTTTATATTCCATAACGGAAAAAGTGGGTGGGAGGATACTACCTCTATTGACTGCTAAAATGCCGCCCATTTTCTCATTGGTGATTTGCTCTTTGTTAAGAACAGTTACTTTAAAACCGGCTTCTTTGCCCATAGTTTTGAAAGCATCTGCTAAAGCGGTAGCAGTAAGCGTTTGCAATGGCTCATTCACTAAATCTCTTGCTTTGCTTATGGCTTTGTTTAAAATATCAAGTTGATTTAATTCGGTAGCAGTAAAACTATTTTTAGAAAACAACAAGGTCGTTAAACTGTGCGTTAGTTTTTTTGCATCTGATTTATAATTTAAAAATTGATAGTTAGCCAATGATAAGCCTTCTGCAAAAAGATAAGAAACATTATTAGCGGCGCAGGTAGATTGAATGAATGCTTGTTTTGCTTTATGGGAATTTAAAATTGATTGCACACTAGCGCCTAGCTTACGAATAGCCTCATCGGTATCGCTTTTACTTTTCTTTTGCTTAATGAGTACAACAATTTTAAGACTATCTAATCTATTTAGCGTTATTATAGTTTGTTCATTGGATTTTGATTTTACAACATAATCGTGTTCTTTTTTGCTAATAAGTTTATTGAGCGGTTTTAAGTTTTTATCATCCGCTAAAATAATTTCGTATGGGTGCTTAGTAGCATTGCTAAATTTGAGTTGCATGGTTATTAGTTTTAGAATAACAAAAATAACTAAGATAATTTAGAGCGCATCATATTATTTTCATAAAAAAATGCGAAGGATCTACTTGTTTCTTACTTATTTTATTGACTTTTGTAAAAATTTCAAACCAACACATGCAATATACCTTAAAGAAGAGCTTGGGACAGCATTTTTTGCATGATGAGCAAATGTGTAAAAAAATTGTGGCTCAAATTGGACATACGACTGGCATGCGATTGGTAGAGATTGGTCCAGGTGGGGGTGCTATAACGAAGTATATATTAAATTGGAAGGATATAGATTTAAAATTGATTGAGGTAGATGATGAAAAGGTAGCTTATTTAAAACATACCTACCCACAATTAGAAGATAAGATCATTCATCAAGATGTATTGAAGGCTGCTCAGCCTTTTGAGGAACCCTTTTCAATTATTGGCAACTTCCCCTATAATATTTCTTCGCCCATCATGTTTTTAGTGTATGATTGGGAAGATAAGATAGATGAAGTTATTGGCATGTTTCAGAAAGAAGTGGCGCAACGCATCGCCTCCAAAGCCGGATCAAAGGTTTATGGAATCTTGAGTGTGTTGATGCAAACTTTTTTTGATATCGAATATTTGTTTGACGTGCCGCCAGGTTGTTTTAAACCACCTCCCAAAGTGATGTCGGGCGTTATAAAACTTACGCACAAACAAGATCCTATTGCTGTGCATGACAAAAAGAAGTACAAGCAATTAGTGAAAGCTGCGTTTAATCAACGAAGAAAAACATTGCGTAATGCACTGAAAGGTACGCTGGAGCCTAGTGCTTTATTGGATTCTATGATGGAAAAGCGTGCTGAGCAATTGAGTGTTGAAGATTTCTTGTACTTACATAAAACATACCAATAAGATGCCCAAAGTTTTAATTGCTGCCCCCGTGCATGCTGTTTTGATAGCAGCACTAGAGAAAGCAGGCTATGCATGTATTTTCGCTTTGGATATTACGCAACAAGAGGCATTAGCTACGGTGGCTCAATATGAAGGTATTATAACCTCTACCCGTTTGCAAATCAATAAAAAATTATTAGATCAGGCAGCTCAGTTGAAATTTATAGGCAGAATGGGTTCGGGTATGGAAATAATTGATATGCCCTATGCTGCACAAAAAGGGGTGGTATGCGTTAGCTGTCCGGAGGGTAATGCCAATGCTGTTGCCGAGCATGCATTGGGTATGTTATTAGGTTTGTCAAAGCAAATTGTGAAAAGTAACAACGAATTGCACCAAGGTATATGGGAGCGAGAGGCCAATAGAGGCTTTGAGCTAGAGGGTAAAACAATAGCCATTATTGGATTTGGCCATACGGGAAGTGCATTGGCTCATAAATTGTCTGTTTTTAACATGTCTATTTTAGCTTATGATAACAATCAAGCAATTAGCTATCCAGATTATGTAAAAGCCCAAGAAAACATGCAGCATATTTATGAAGTAGCAGATATTATAAGCTATCATGTGCCTGCAAGTGATGAAAATAAGTACTTATTTAACGAACAAGTTGTAGGCAATTTTCAAAAACCAATTGTGTTGATGAATACCTCTAGAGGCAATGTGGTAGACCCGGAGGCGGTAGCCATTGGTCTAAAAAAGGGTAAAATAAAGCAAGCCTGTTTTGATGTTTGGGAAACGGAGCCTCTTTCTAAGATGAATGAACAACAAAAAACCTTATTTAATAGCCTTTTAGCAGATGATCGGGTACTGATTACACCCCATATCGCTGGGTATAGTCATGAAGCCCTTGATAAAATGAGTCTAGTACTTGCACAAAAACTTAAATTAGTATAATTATCAATAAGTTAGCTTTAAAATTAAATTATCAAATTTTATTGCTTTTTAACAGATTTTTTTATCTTTACCAACTATTACTTAACATATATTTAATAAAGAATATGAAATATACACTGCGTTTATTATTGGTGGTATTATTAGCATCTGTTTCTAAACTTGCTATAGCGCAAGCTGGTAATATCATTGGTCAGGTAAAAGACGAGAAAGGGATCACGGTTATTGGTGCAAATGTAGAGGTTATTGAAGGCCAACTTAAAAAAGGGGGTGCTGTTACCGATGATGACGGTAAATTCAATATCCGCGCTATTTTCGCAGGTTCTTATAATGTGCGCGTATCCTATCCGGGGTACCAAGTTTCCGAGATTTCTGGTGTTATTGTGAGTGTAGATAAAACAACTACCTTAACTTTTAATTTAGAAAAGAAAGGGGTTACGGGTAAAGAAGTAAAAGTAGTTGCCTACAAAAAACCATTGATTGATAAATTTAGTCCAGGTAGTACCAGTGTGTTAACTTCAAAAGAAATTGAAAAATTACCTACTCGTAATACACAAGATATGGTATCTACGGCTTCGCCTAATACCTATCAACAAAAAAGTGGCGCAGCTATTAGCATTGGTGGTGCAAGAAGTGAAGGTACCTTATACATCATTGATGGGGTGCAAGTAAGAGGTAGTAGAGGTACTAACTTATCTCAAAACTCTATCTCAGAAATGCAAGTATTAACCTCTGGTATTTCTGCACGTTATGGAGATGCGATTGGGGGTGTTATCAATATTACTACAAAAGGTATTACTTCTAATGTTCGTGGTGGCGGTATCGTTCAGCATTCTATAGATGGATATAATAACAACCTATTGAATTTTGATCTTTCGGGTCCTTTATTTGCGCAAAAAGTAAAACAGGAAGATGGCACTTTTAAAAAGAAACCACTTATTGGTTTTAGAGTAGGTGCGGATTATCAATATGATCAAGATAACAGCCCAAGTTATTATGGTACATATCAAGTAAAAGATGAGGTTTTGAGCTATATTCAACAAAACCCTTTAAGAGTTAGTCCTAAATCATCAGGTGGCAATACGATTTTAAACTATGCATCTGAGTATATTACCAACAAAGATTTATTATATTCTAAAAAACGTTTGAATGCAACGGCATCTACATTTCGTTTAAATGAAAAATTAGATTTCCAAATAAATGATAATACCAATCTTACTTGGGGAACTACTTTTTCGTATGATAATTCTAGAGCCTATAGCAGAGGAACTGCATTGCTAGCACCTACTGCAATGCCTAATTCTATTAACTATACCGGTAGAACTTATTTGCGTTTCACGCAACGTTTTAATAATAATGATAAGCAAAAAAATGCGTTAATTTCAAATGCATATTACACGGTACAAGCAGATTATCAAGTAGACTATTCTACTACACAAAGAAATGATCTTAAGAAAGATCTATTCAACTATGGTTATGTAGGTAAATTTGATATTCAAAATCAACCGTTCTATTTATCTAATACAATAGATACAGCTACCAAAAGAACATTGGTTGGTTTGTATACCTATGACGTGCCAAAAAGTTTAAGCTTCCAACGTGCAGAGGTTAATCCTATGTTGGCAAATTATACTTCTCAATATTTTAATTTAACCACCAACCAACCATTAACAATTGCACAAATTAGAAATGGTAATGGTATGTTGAATGGCGACCAGCCACTTTATACCTATGGTAAATTTGCTAACGTAGGTTATAACTATAATGGATATGGTTATGCTCGTGTAGATCAGTTTGCTTTTGGTGTAGATGCCTCCTTTGAATTTAAACCTAAGAAAACAAAACATGCTATTGAATTTGGTTTATACTACCAACAACGTGCAGAGAGAGGTTATTCAGCGCAAGGAGCAGCTTATCAAGGAACCTCTTCTGGGTCTGGATCTATCTGGCAATTAATGCGTTCTTTAGTTAACAAGCATATGTCTAATTTAGACAAAGACAATCCAATTTTCTTAGTAGGTGGTAAACGTTACTCTAAATCAGATGTTTTAAATGGAGTAGTAACACCAGGCTTAACGGATACCGTAATCTATAATCGTTTATTTGTTCAAAAAGACCAATCTTTATTTGATTATAACTTAAGAAGAAAATTAGGTTTAAATACTAAAGGTCAAGATTTCTTAAATGTAGATGTTTTAGATCCTTCTACGTTCAACTTAAATATGTTCTCACCTGACGAATTATTGAATAGTGGTAATCCATTAGTTAGTGCTTATGGTTATGATTATTTAGGTAATAAATTAACAGGTCAAGTTAACTTTAATGACTTCTTTACAAAAACCTATACGGTTAATGGAAACAAATACTTCTCACGTGAAGTAGGGGCATTCCGACCAAACTATATCGCTGGTTATTTATTAGACAAGTTTGAGTATAAAGATATGTTGTTCAATGTGGGTCTTCGTGTAGATAGATATGATGCGAATACTAAAGTATTGAAAGATCCGTATACGCTTTATGCTGGCTTAACAAAAGATCAAGTAGCGGGTGCTAAAAATATTTACAACAATGGTGTGCATCCTTCCAATATCGGTGGCGACTATGTAGTTTATGTAAACGATGCTAGCTCTTCAGATCCTTCTGTAATTGGATATAGAAAAGGAGATGTTTGGTACGATCCCTATGGTAAAATTGTAGAAGATCCTTCTTCTTTAAAATCATATAGTGGTGGTAAAGATCCACAACCATTTATTCCTAAGAATACCATTAAAATGGATTCTACAGGTTATGATCCTAACAATTCATTTACAGATTACAAACCGCAAATTAATTTGGCGCCACGTATTTCTTTCTCTTTCCCAATTTCTACTTCAGCATTGTTTTATGCGCACTACGATTTAATCGTACAACGTCCTAAATCAAATGTGTTTACTTCTCCATTAGATTATTTTACAATGTCGCAAAATGCGCAACAAGTAATCAATAATCCAGATTTAAAACCGGAGAAATTGATTGATTATGAAATGGGTTTCCAACAAAAATTAACGGATAATTCAGCTTTGACATTAAG
>CAIWHF010000054.1 GCA_903912405.1 uncultured Bacteroidota bacterium
CCGGAAATGACTTTAATACCGACCTTGTATGGTTGATTTGGTTGATCTTCTCTTCTACCAATCGCATTCTATCTTCTTTAGCTAAGCCTATACTGTGGCCTAATTCCGTTAAGCGCAAATCAGCATTATCTTGTCGGAGTATCGTACGGTATTCTGCTCTACTCGTAAACATTCGGTATGGCTCATCGGTACCTTTATTGATAAGATCATCTATAAGTACACCAATATAAGCATCGCTTCGTTTTAAAATAACGGGTTCTAATTCGTGGGTTTTACGATGGGCATTTATTCCCGCCATTAAACCCTGGCAAGCAGCCTCTTCATAACCAGTAGTACCATTAATTTGTCCGGCAAAATAAAGGTTCTCAATTAATTTAGTTTCTAAAGTAAACTTTAATTGAGTTGGTGGAAAATAATCATACTCTATGGCGTATCCAGGTCTGAAAAACTTACAGTTTTCAAATCCCGGCACTCTTCTAAGTGCATCAAACTGCACTTCTTCTGGCAAAGAGGTGCTAAACCCATTGACATAGATTTCGTGGGTATTCCACCCTTCTGGCTCTACAAATAACTGATGGCGCTCCCGCTCGGCAAATCTATTAATTTTATCTTCAATACTTGGGCAATATCTTGGCCCGGTGCCCTGAATGCGCCCCTGATACATCGGCGATTTGTCAAAACCTGTTTTTAAAATATCGTGTACTTCCTGACTGGTGTGGGTTATCCAGCAACAACGCTGTTGGGCTGGTGTTATTTTAGTAATAGGAAGATAAGAGAATCCTACAATTTCTTCGTCTCCCTCTTGAATTTCCATTTTAGAATAATCTAAGCTTCTTCCATCTACCCTTGGTGGAGTACCTGTTTTTAAACGGTCAGCCTCAAATCCTAATTCCACCAATTGTTCTGTAATGCCTGTTGCGCCCCTTTCCCCCATTCTTCCGCCACCAAATTGCTTTTCGCCTACATGAATTACCCCGTTTAAAAAGGTGCCACTAGTTATAATAACTGATGTGGCTTGTATTTCAAGGCCCATTCCTGTTACTACGCCGCATACTGTTCCACGTGAAACAAGTAAGCTATTCACCGAATCTTGCCAAAAATCTACATTCGGGGTGTTTTCTAATAATTCTCTCCAGGTTTGAGCAAATAAATGACGATCGTTTTGGGTACGGGGACTCCACATGCCAGGCCCTTTCGACTTGTTTAGCATTCTAAACTGAATCATACTCTTGTCACTCACAATACCCGAATAACCACCAAGCGCATCTATTTCTCTTACGATTTGCCCTTTGGCAATTCCACCCATAGCGGGGTTACAGCTCATTTGTGCAATGGTTTGCATATTCATGGTAACCAGTAGCACTTTTGAGCCCATATTAGCGGCGGCGGCGGCGGCTTCGCAACCTGCATGGCCTGCACCAACCACTATAATATCGTATTTTGAAAACATAGGGTGCGAAGTTACAAATCAATTGCTTATACTATACATACTACGTAAAATAAATTTTTGTTTCACGTGGAACATTGTATTTTTGTAGTATGACCCGTCTATTTACCCTTGTTTTTTTAATTATATCAATTTATTGTAGCGCCCAAAGAAAATTATGCTTAATAAAAGCCGATAAAATAATTAGTTGTGACAGTAATGATTCAATTTATAATTGGGTTTTAATTAAAGATGGTCGAATTAAGCGTTTGGGTAAAGGGGAATTTAAATCAAACGAAAGAATAAAAACCATAGAATATAATGGGGTAATTTACCCGGGGTTTATAGATGCCCATTGCCATTTTGCTGCATTTGCACTAGATAAATACAAGTGCAGCTTATATAATACAACTTCTTATATTGAAATCATTAAAAAACTAGTTGCATACAATAAATCTAATCAATATGGCTGGATATATGGTGTGGGTTGGAATGAAAAGAATTGGGTAAAAAAAGAATTGCCCACTAAGGATCTCCTGGATTCGTTGTTTCCCAATAAGCCAGTAATATTAAAGCGGGTAGATGGACACACGGTGTTGTGCAACCAAAAAGCACTTGAATTGGTAAATATTACACCCAGAGACACTGTTTTATATAAAAATTTTTTAGGTGTAAATAAGAGTGGTGTTCTTACTGGAATATTAAAAGAGGATTTGGTTGAAAAAATAGATGCTTCGGTTGGAAGAATACATAATAAAGCCGCTAAGGAGGCATTAAAAAAAATGGAACAGTATTTCTTTAAAAATGGATTATGCACCCTGGTAGAGTGTGGTATTGACTCTCTTACTCAAAATTTAGAACAACAATTATATAATAAAAAACAGTTGTCTATTGGCAATTACTACTTTACCAAAGGTGGATTCTTTCCGCAGGGACAACAAAACAATCACAACAACTTCTTATTTAAAGGAATAAAGGTTTATTTAGATGGAACTCTGGGTTCTAAAAGCGCTTGTTTATTGGATTATTATCTAAATAGTAATCAAAAGGGTAGCTTATTAGTAGAACGAAAACAATTATTAAAGCTCTGTTCGTTGGCTATTAATAATAATTGGCAGCTTGCCATACACGCTATTGGGGATAGCGCTAATAGGGTTGCTTTAAAAACTATGGGGGTTTATACAGAAGGTAAAGATATTAGGTGGCGAATTGAACATGCCCAGGTGGTAGATAGTGAAGATTATCAATTGTTTTATAAATATTCAATAATCCCCTCTGTGCAACCTAGTCACGCTATTAGTGATCATGCTTGGATTGAAAATACACTCCACATAAATAGTATTAAAAATGCATATCAATATAAAAATCTATTAAATCAGCTGGGATGGATGCCATTGGGAACAGATTTTCCGGTAGAAGATATAAACCCTATTAATACATTTTATAGCGCATCTTTTGGTAGTGATATTAAAAAAGATGATGATCCCGTGGTAATAAATCCAATAAGTAGAATAAATGCGCTCAAGGGAATGACAATTTGGGCAGCAAAAAGTGTGTTTGAAGAAAATAATATAGGAAGTATAGAAATAGGCAAAAAGGCAAATTTTACAATATTATCGACTGATTTACTAACCGATAATCAAGATAAAATAAAGAATACAGTTGTTGTAAGCACGATTGTAAATGGAAAAGAGGTATATAAAAAAGGAAGTAATCAATGATTACTTCCTTTTTTTAAAAAAAATTAAACGTTATTTTATTTCATAATTACTACTGGTTGCATAGCTACACCAGTTCCGTTATTAATAATTACATAATAATTACCACTAGCTAATTTCTCAGTATTAAAGGTATAAGAACCTGTTTTTGTATTAGTTAATACATCTTTAATTAAGGGTCTACCTAATCCATCTACTAAGCGTACACTTACTTTTTCAGCCATAGCTAATAAATCAAAATCAACTTTAATATAATTAGTTGCTGGATTTGGATATGTTGTTAATTTAGAATAAATAGGTTGTAATGTTTCTGTAGAAGTTGTAGGTATAGATTTTGAAATATGTAAAGGCATAGCTGGTACTAAACCTTTCTTTTGTTGTGCA
>CAIWHF010000055.1 GCA_903912405.1 uncultured Bacteroidota bacterium
ATATTTTACTCTTTATTTGAGCAAGTAACCTCAACATTAGCTCAGATGGGAGCTACTTTTCATGAAGCGATACATGAAACAGATTATCAAAAACGTGTAGCGCTTTTAAAAAGTCTAGAAGATTTAGAACATAAAAATGATGAAGTTACCCATCAAATTTTTATTGAATTAGGTAGAAATTTTATTACCCCGTTCGATAGAGAAGATATTCACTATTTAGCTACTTCTTTAGATGATGTGGCGGATTATATTTGGGGAGCTGCTAAACGTATCGTTAACTATAATATGGTAGATATTGACGCTTCAACCAAAAGCTTTTCTTCTGTTATTCATAATTCCATTAGTGAATTGCACAAAGGGGTAAAAGAATTAAGAGGTATGAAAAATATGCGCGCTATAACCGAGGCATGTGTTCGTATCAATAGTTTCGAAAACGAAGCGGATGATTTATTAGATAGCTCCATGGTAGCATTATTTAGTACAGAAACAGACCCTATTGAAGTTATTAAGAAAAAAGATTTGTATCAAATGTTAGAAATCGTTACCGATAAGTGTGAAGATGCTGCTAATGTTATTGAGTCAATCATCATTAAATACGCATAAAAAACTAATTATATGATTTTTCTAATCGTTATTATTGCATTGGCCTTGATATTTGATTATATCAATGGTTTTCATGATGCAGCCAATTCTATCGCAACGATTGTTTCTACCAAAGTGCTTTCGCCTTTGCAAGCTGTAATTTGGGCCGCTGCGTTCAATTTTGTTGCCTATTTTGTATTTCAAGATCATGCGGTTGCTAATACCATTGGTAAAACGGTATACCCTGAGTTTATTACCTTGCCAGTTATTTTCTCTGGTTTGATTGCAGCTATTTTCTGGAATTTATTAACCTGGTGGTTTGGTATTCCTTCCTCTTCATCCCATACGCTTATAGGTGGTTTTGCGGGTGCCGCTATTACGCATGCCTTTATGACTAAAGGCTTTGTAGCTTTTAGCAGCATTGTAGAGATGGAAAAAATCGGTAAAACAATTTTGTTTATTTTCTTAGCGCCCGTGATTGGTATGGCGATATCTATGTTCATGACCTTGGTTACTATCATGCGCAATGTTTGGGCTAGAATCGGTATTATTATCCTGGCTACAATTTTCACGGTTTATTTATTTAATGTTTTCGAGCAAAATAAAATGCAAGAAAATATCTCTAAGTTGTACAGGGTTGATAAATACGAAAAAGAAGCAGCTAAAGATCCGAGCAACGAAGAAGTAAAAACGAAATTAGAAAAAGCTAAAAAACATACCAGCGAAGCTATGGTCTTTGTTGCGAAGTATGATAAAATTGGCGCAGATTTCGTTGCAGACAGTATGCAGCATATTGGTTTATTAAAACCTATAGAAAGCACTCGTGTTAAAGATGCTTTGAAAAAAGCCTTTAAAATGGATAGCTTAACAAAATTGGGTAATACCGATGCCAGCGTAAAAGTCATTGCCGATAGTATCACTAAAAAATTAGAGGAGGGTAAAAAACTCTATGCACTTTATGGTACGGTTGACAATGCGGTATTATTAGATACCCTTTCATCAACATTTGTATTATCTGAAAAGCAACAAGAAAAAATTGGGAAAGCCATTGCTGAAATTAATGCTAAAACCGAAGTGGTGAAAGCCATGGAAAAGGCTGACAATTCATTTATAGTTAATTGCTTAATTGGGTTGGTCATTATTTTCATTCTTACATATATCTATATTGATGTTTTAAGAGAGCCTAATGCTTTTAGAAAAGCAAATATCTTTAAGCGTTTACAATTATTATCATCTGCAGCCTTCAGTTTAGGACATGGTGGTAATGATGCGCAAAAAGTAATGGGTATTATTGGTGCTGCTTTCGTGGCTTACAATAGCCAAAAGTATGGCGATGTTGGTGCCGCTTTAAAAGAATTGCCTTGGGTGCCTTTAGCATGTTATACTGCGATAGGTTTAGGAACCTTGAGTGGTGGATGGAAAATTGTGAAAACAATGGGTTCTAAAATCACAAAGGTTAGTCCGTTAGAAGGTGTAACAGCTGAAACGGCAGGTGCCTTCACTTTATTCATGACCGAACAAATGGGTATTCCGGTTTCTACAACACATACGATCACCGGTGCTATTATGGGTGTGGGCGCATCAAGACGATTATCGGCTGTAAGATGGGGCGTTACCTTTAATTTAATTTGGGCTTGGATTCTTACCATTCCAGTAAGTGCTGCAGTAGCAGGATTGGTATACTGGATAGTGAGTTTCTTTGTGAAATAGCATTGTAGTAAAATAAAAAAAAGCCCCATCAAACGATGGGGCTTTTTTTATTTAGATTTTAGGGAACTTGGTTGCCAGAAAAATCATCCCAGTTTTCCATAAGCCAAGAACTTACGAACACATAGTGTTTATGAATGATAAGGGAATGAGAAATGGTATCGAAGCGGATATTGATTTCATCAAAATGATCATTGAAAGCAGTAGTACCTCTGCTTCGTAAATAAGTGGAGGTGCTTAATACTTTAAATCCTGGGTTGCAGATATCCCAAAAGGGTTTATTGAGTAGAAACGTATCGGTGCCAATTTTGCTTACAGTCATCGTATCTAACATGCTGGTGCTGTCTTTGTAGATAGCGCTGCCTGTATTCGTTTGTGCACGATGTTGTAAGGTGCCCACATAGGATCCGCATATTTTATTGAGCAAAATACTGTTGGCATTACCTTGTATGCGCGCATTTTTAGTACAACTGCCCAGGAGTAAGATTAGGCTTAGTATAAATATTGAGTGTAAGGAAAAGCGTTTCATTTTATTTAAATAATCTTCTAAATTACATTTTTATTTATAATTCAATTGTAATGTTTATCGTATGGCGAAGAGGCTTCATGAATCGGTAGCGGCTTATTTAAATACCTTAGAGCCGTCTGTAAAAGAAAAGCTATTGCAAATTAGAGCATGTGTTTTCGAATTGATTCCCGATGCTGAAGAAGGAATCAGTTATCAAATGCCAGCCTATAAATATAAAGGACTTGTATTATGTATGGCGGCCTTTAAAAACCATATAGGCTTGTATCCTACGGCTGCACCTATTGCTCATTTTAGCGAAATACTACAAGCGTATAAGACAAGTAAAGGAGCTATTCAATTTCCCTTATCGGAGCCTTTGCCCTTGGATATCATCAGGCATATAATTGCATATAAAGTAGCGTTGAATTTGAAGAAGCGATAATCTGGATGTGGCGGTAGAATTTTTATTGTTAGCATTATAAAAATTATAGTTAAATTGAATAGTTATTGCAAATTCAATTTTCATGTCTTATCCATTTCAAATAAAAAGTGAAGCGGCTTATCATCAAGCCTATCAGCAAAGCGTTGCCCATCCAGAGCAATTTTGGGAAGCTATAGCCCAAAACTTTCAATGGCAAAAAAAATGGGATCAAGTATTGGAGTGGAATTTCAAAGAACCTCGTATAAGCTGGTTTAAAGGTGGACAATTAAATATTACTGAAAATTGTTTAGATCGTCATTTAGCGGAAGATGCCAATTCGCTAGCTATGATTTTTGAACCGAATGATGTTACTACTCCTGCACAACAATATACCTATCAAGAATTGTTTGATAAAGTCAATCAGTTTGCTTGGGTGCTTCATAACAATGGGGTTAAAAAAGGTGATCGTGTGTGTTTGTATATGGGGATGATTCCAGCATTAGCCATTGCAACCCTAGCTTGCGCGCGTATTGGCGCTATTCATTCGGTAATCTTCGGAGGCTTTAGCGCACAAAGTATTGCCGATCGCTTGCAAGATGCACAGGCCGCATTTATCATTACTTGCGATGGCGCGCATCGTGGTAATAAGCAAATCGATTTAAAAAATGTGATAGATGATGCCCTTGTACAATGTCCTTTTGTGCAACGTGTTATTGTATATATGCATACACAAACGCCCATCAGTATGAAAAAAGATAGAGATGTGTGGTGGGATGATGAAGTGCAAAAAGTTATAGCTGCACAACATACATTTTTTCAAGCCGTAGCTATGGATGCCGAAGATCCTTTGTTTATCTTATACACTTCAGGTTCTACAGGTAAGCCCAAAGGGGTGGTGCATACGGTTGGTGGTTATATGGTTTATGCCACGTATACCTTTGTAAATGTATTCCAATATCAAAAAGGTGATGTGCATTTTTGTACCGCAGATATTGGATGGATAACCGGACATAGCTATATTGTTTATGGCCCTTTATGTGCTGGTGCTACTACCTTATTGTTTGAAGGGATTCCAACATGGCCCAATGCCGGACGGTTTTGGGATATTGTAGACAAACATCGCGTAGCTAATTTGTATACGGCTCCTACAGCTATAAGAAGTTTGATGGGTTTTGGACTAGCCCCTTTGGAAGGAAAAGAATTGAGCTCGCTTAAAGTATTAGGTACGGTAGGGGAACCCATAAATGAAGAGGCATGGCATTGGTACGACGAACATATTGGTAAAAAACAATGTCCTATTGTAGATACATGGTGGCAAACCGAAACGGGTGGTATGTTAATTTCAAACATGGCGGGTATTACACCTGCAAAGCCAGCTTATGCAACGCTTCCGTTGCCGGGTATACAGCCCGTATTGGTCGATGAAAAAGGAACGATACTCGAGGGTAATGCGATCAGTGGCAATTTATGTATTCAGTTTCCATGGCCCGGTATGCTACGTACTACTTATGGCGATCACGAACGTTGTAGAATGAATTATTTTGCTACTTACGATAATTTATATTTCACGGGCGATGGCTGTTACAGAGATGAACAAGGCAATTATAGAATTACGGGTAGGGTAGATGATGTACTCAATGTAAGTGGTCACCGCATTGGCACCGCCGAAGTTGAAAATGCAATTAATAGTCATACCGGCGTAGTAGAATCTGCTGTGGTGGGCTATCCGCATGATCTGAAAGGGCAGGGCATTTATGCTTTTGTTATTATCGACTCTCTACATGGCGATGCTCAACTAACCCAGTTAGATATTGCGCAAACGGTAGCGCGTGTTATAGGTGCTATTGCCAAACCCGACAAAATTCAGTTTGTGCATGGCTTGCCCAAAACGCGCAGTGGTAAAATCATGCGTAGAATTTTGAGGAAAATTGCCGAAGGTGCTTTAGATCAACTTGGCGATACATCTACCTTGTTAGACCCGAGTGTTATTGCTAGTATAGTGGACGGTAAATTATAGCATAATCTAAAAATTATGTATATAAACTATTGATTGTTAATACGGTTTGTATTAACCTGCTTATTATGTGCTTTATGCAAACCTTTTTTCTTAATTTTAGGTCTACCAATACAACCTTAATAAACCATTTGTATGAAAAAACAATTACTTTTTCTTTTTGCCTTGTTGATAGGTATCAACAGTTATGCGCAAATTGCTTGCAATCCTTCTTTCACTTGGAGTCAAACACCTACGAGTGCTAATCCTTATCAAGTGACGGTAGTGAATACCAGCACGCTTACGGGTGCTCCTGTTTATGCGTTCACAACCTATACGATGAATTGGGGAAATGGCACATCAGGAATCAATCCAACAGGTAGTACAACCCATAATTATACGGCAGCGGGAACCTATACCGCGGTATTAACCATGAACGTATATGATTCATTAAATAATACATTATTATGCTCTAGTACTTATAATGCTACAATAACCCTTGTTACAGCAGCTTGTAATACAAGTATTATTACAACCAATAATGGTAATGGTTCTTATTCATTTGCATCGAGCAATCAAGCAGCTAGCATGACTTATGCTTGGAGTTTTGGTGATGGTACAAGTGCAGGTAATGTTGCGACTACTAATCATACCTATGCGAATCCAGGTGTTTATACCGTAACGCTTACAACCACCCTTAACGGTATGACTTGTACAACCACCTATACCGTAAATTATCAAAACACTTCGTTCAACTGTGCTGCATTAGTTGCAAGTTTTACTAAAACACAAAACAATTTGAGTGTGACCTTTAATAACACGTCATCAGTAGTAAATAATACCAATCCGGTTATATCAAGAGTGTCTGATTGGACATTTGGAGATGGCGGTGTGGCTAATAACACCTATACAAGTGTATCCCATACGTATGCAAGTGCAGGTACCTATTCCGTACGTTTAATTAATAAATATGTAGATTCTGCAAACGCTAATACTGTTTATTGTAGAGATACCGCTTATCAAACGCTTACGGTTACGGGCACAACAGCCAATTATATTGCTGGTAATATTTATTGGGACAGCACATTGAATATTAATTCGAGTTCTTTCAAAGTATGGTTGATTACTTTTGATACCACAACAAATATTATTAATGCTATAGATTCAATAACTGCATCAGGTGCTTATGGTCAAGTGGCTTACCAATTTAATAATAAAGCAGCAGGCACTTATCGTGTAAAAGCGGCAGTAACACCTGGCGCTGCAGGGTATACGCAAATGGCGCCTACCTATCACAATGCTACAACCTATTGGGCAAATGCCACTTTAGTAAATCATACAGCAGGAGCTTCTACAAATAGAAATATCTATATGCAAGCTGGAAGCTCTGCAAATGGTCCTGGTTTTGTGGCTGGTAATGTTACCTTAGGTGCTGGAAAAGGAACGGCAACAGGTGTTCCTAATCTCTTAATTATTTTAAGAAATGCATCTAACCAACTTATCAAAAGCACCTTTACCAATGCAAATGGCGATTACTCCTTTAGCAATGTGCCTTTAGGTATCTATACAATTTATCCAGAGAATATGCCACAGCTTACAACCCCTTCTGCTGCATTTACCATTTCGGCTACCAACACAACATTTAATGGAGTAGATTTTACTAAAAATTCTAAGAAAATTGTTCCTAATAGTTTAGGTATAGCAAAAGCAGATTTAGTGCATGCTTTTAGTGTATATCCAAATCCTACTAAAGATTTTGTTACCATTCATGCATTAGGAAATGGCATTTATGTAAACACCATACAATTAGTTGATATGAAGGGTAGCGTTTTACTTACAGAAGTGAACAGTAGTTCTTCAGATTTCAACTTGTTACTTTCTGCAATACCTACAGGTGTTTATTATTTAAAAATAACTGCAGGCACTACACAACAAATTGAAAAATTAATTATTCAAAAATAGTATTCCTTAAAATTGAACAAAAAAGCCCACATCTTTGATGTGGGCTTTTTGTTTTTACCATTAATACATTAAGTTACCTGTCTTAAAAAAATAGTATGCAGGTAGCAATGCAATTAATTTTTTTTGTTTAATTTGCATTCATTATTAAAACCCGTTATAGTTTCATTTTAAAAATAAAGTTAGCATGTCAGTATCTATTCTGTTTTCAAAACGTCTATTATCTCTATTCGCTTTTTGGTGTCTTTTAATTTCGTCTTGGCGCATCAATGCCCAATCGTATTGCGCTCCTGCTGCTCAATATCCTTGTTCAGATGATTGGATTGATGATGTGTATACCACTGGTGGCGTAACAAATTTCTTTAATTATAATACGGGGTGTAATGGTACTTATAATAGTCCCTTTCAATTTAGTACCTATACCTATTTCAGCGCTAAAACATGTTCGCAAATGCAAGGCCAACAAATCAATTTGCATATGCAATGTGGTACTACGTGGGTGCAAGGCTTTAGAGTTTGGATTGATTGGAACAAAAATAACAGCTTTGCCGATCCGGGCGAAGATGTATATGTATCGCCAAATGCAAGTTTCTCACTTTTTACAGCTGTCATTACCGTACCCCCATCGGCAGCTATAGGCACTACCAGAATGCGTGTGCAATGTAGATATAATTATGTGCCGACCTTAACCGGTTATTGTGGGTCAACAAATTATCCAGGTGAAACCGAAGATTATAATTTTACTGTTTTGGCAGCTGCACCTTGTTTTGGTATTCCTTTAGCAGGAACAGCTTCGGGCTCGTCTACTTGTATAGGCTCGTCAACCCTAGTTACCGTTTCCGGATTTACAGCCGGAACAGGTATCACCTTTCAGTGGCAACAACTTAATGGAGCAACGTGGGCTAATGTTGTAGGTGGCTCCGGTGCAACTACTGCTAAGTATATTACGCCAAATTTATTTGCCAATACGCAATATAAGTGTTTAGTAAAATGTACAAACAGTAATATCACCTCGAGCACCCCTGCCTATACTGTGGTAGTGAACCCGCCCTTGAGCACAGCACCTACTTCCTATGCCTATTTTTGATGTGCGCAAAACGAGCGAATATCAATCCGAGCATTTAGTAGCAGCGCATACTATTCCTTTAAATGATTTGGAACAACAATTAGATCAGTTGCCCAAAGAGCAAGCCTTTGTTGTGCATTGTGCAGGGGGTTATCGCAGCATGATTGCTGCTTCTTTATTAAAAAAGAAAGGCATTCATAATTTTGTAGATGTGATAGGCGGATTTGCTGCCATTAAAGCAACTGATTTGGCAAGAACCGATTATGTTTGTCCTACAACGATGCTGTAAAATATAATCTATTCTTAACGCATACTTAATATGTAAAAAGCGAATGTTTAAAAGTTCGCTTTTACATTTGCGTATAAGATGCACCTATGACTATTGCCAACCTCATCAGTAAGTTTCAGCCTAATAAAAAAATTTTCTTTACCCTTTTCGACGAAATGGCGGTCAATTTAAAAGAGGTGAATTTGCTTTTAAAACAAGTGCTGTCTTCCAATGATACTACCTATAGAAGAGCCTTACTGCCAACCTTAACGACGCTTAAAGAAAAAAATGATTTACTAGCACAGCAAGTAGTGGTAGAATTGCATAATAATTTTATTACGCCTTTTGATCGCTTAGATATTCATGAATTTTCAAAAACCCTCAACTATATCTCTGATAGTACTTGTGCGGTGGCTAATCGAGTTATCTTATTAGAGGTTCAAGTATCGAGAACGGCTATTGATCAATTTGTAGCCTTATTAGAACAAGCCATTCAAGAATTATCAAAAGCAATAGCGCAATTGAAAGATGCCAATGCATTTTATCGAGTTACGGAATCCTGTTATTTAATTAATCAATACGAAAGTAAAGCGGCTGAATTGTTAGAAATAGCCTTAGTAGCTCTATACAAAGAGCAAGAACACCCTATTGAGGTCATTAAAATTAAGATCATTTACGATTTGCTCATGCAAGTATTAGACTATTGCCAAGATGCAACTTGTGTTTTAGAATCCATTATTGTAAAATCGGTATAAGCGTTTCTTAATAATTTCATAGTTATCTCCTAACATCTTAGTAATATAGCCACGGTAGTTTTGTAAAAAACTATATGAACCAATCTAACCGATGTGTAGTTATTCTTTCACTTTTTCTTTTCGTCCATTTTTTAAGCGCCTCTTTTACCTTCGCCAAAAACGTAAAAGTGCTCACTTGGAACGTGCAAATGCTGCCATCGAAATGGAGCTTTTTGTCTAAAGACTTACAAAAGAAACAACAGCTTCGTACACAATGGATCTTAAGTTATATCCAGCAAAACGATTTTGATATCCTATTTTTCCAAGAAGCTTTCGATGCACATTTTCTGAAAGTGCTTAGCGATTCTTTAGCAGCACAATATCCTTACCGAATAGCACCACACCAAGGCAGCGGCATAAAATTATCTAATGGATTATGGACCCTTTCTAAATTTCCTATTACCAATCTTGCACACATTACTTACGAGGCTAAATCCTATCCCGATTTGTTTGCTGCTAAAGGAGCACAGCTCCTTTGTGCCGAGGTGGAATCGCAAAAAATATTTTTCATCAATACCCATTTGCAAGCTGATGATGCTAAGGCTAAACATGCCAGTATTCGCCAGCGACAATTGTTTCAAATCAAAGCGCAGTTGATTACACCTTTTATACATGCAAGCGATGCCTTGATATGTACGGGCGATTATAATATTGCTGCAGCATCGGAAGAGCATCGGCATTTGAAGGATATTTTAGGCTTGCACGATATCATCGCTGATTTCAAAATGCAATTGCCTACGTTTAGTTCCAAAAATTATTGGAATAAAGGACAAGAAGTTGCTCAGCGTTTAGATTATTTTTTATCCAACCTTATTGCCTTATGGCCGCTGAAAGAGAGCATTCAGTTGCATACGCCTAGTGTCAACTATAAGGGTCAAACTATTGATATGGCAGATCATTATGGCCTGGCGATGAGTTTTGAGTTGGCAGATGCTCTTGCTCGAAATCCTTAATGTAATTATGCAAGTTTATAAAAACAAAAACCACCTTGAGAAAGGTGGTTTTTTATTTTAAGTGCGCTTATCTCAGATTTGTGCGGAGGAAATTGTTCAAAGTATCGATGAAATAGCAAATTGTGATTATGTATAGTTGAGGATTGTAAAACTAATATCGGATTAACTAATTTGTTACATTTATGTAAGTGATAAGCTGCTTTTGAGATAATTCCAAATACATTCCACGGTAATATTACCCTGAATAATTTTATTGTTAAAAATAGATGTTATTGTACTTTTGCATGGTAAATGTGATGTATGTAATGTGACATTTTAAATGTACAGTATGATTAAATTGACAACCAAGGATGATTTGAAATATGAAGGGTATAAAACTACTGCCTATCCGATTGGAGATCCAAAAGTAACAGGATTTCCAGACTCAACCCCTTTTGATAAGATGGAAATAGAAGAAGTACTTTATATTATAAATGAGGTTCGGTCTAAGTTGAATATTTTAAACCCAATTTATGTTGATATCATCGAACGCTTTATCAGATTGTTTATGCCTAAACATATAGTAACCCAAATACAAGCATTTAACTAGGTGTTTTCATTTTTCAATACCCTAATTTAAGGTGTATTTTTCTAAATTTTGTTAAACACCTTAATTTAGGGTTGTTTTTGAATTATTATTCTTTTTGTTTTGTATTGTTATTTAACCAAATAAAATATAACGATTATGAACAAAAAAATACTATTAGTGCTCCCTGTGTTTTTATTGCAAACCTTATTAGTTTTTGCACAAGATACTTATTCCTATGGCTTTAACTTTGATGTAAAAGGATACGATGTTATACCTATTACTCATTCTTGTACTACTATAAATCCATTAAATGAAGAATGTGTTGCTGTTGGAACAGTTTATAATTCAACAGGAAATGATGATCCAAATAATGGATTACATTTCATTCGTTTTGATAAGAAAGGAAATTTATTAACTTCAGTTTTTATCAATAACATAAATGCAGATGAAAGAGCAGTTAAAATCTTAAGTATTAATAATGATTGTAGATTTGTAATTGTCTCTTTATTCAGGGAATATACAACTGGTGCTACTGATGCTATTAAACTTACCATTGTAGATACTAATGGTTTAGTTTTAGGTGAATCGCTGATACATTCTTCAAATAACTCATTTACTCATCTTTATCCTATGGATGCTGTTATTAATGATGGATATATTTATATTGTTGGTTCTGCTGTTAAAAACCCACCTAATTCACCTGCAAATATTGGATTTGGATTGAACTTTTTTAATGATAATAGATGTTTTGTTTATAAAGCTAAATTTTCAAATTTATCTGTTAATCAGTTGTTTTTATTTGGTGATACTCCTCCGTCTTATTTTAATTATAATGGATCTCAATTGCCTAATTCTTGTTACAATATTGCCAGAACTATTAAGTTTACAAAAGATGGTAGAATATTTGTTTTAGGTGCTGCAAATACTTTAGTTTCTTATACATATCTTCCTACTACAGGTTATTCTATTCCAGGAGCAATGATTGCTGAATTGAGTAATTCTAGTTCACCAATTTCTGTGATAAATTATAAAGTTTACAAAGATACATTTTCCAATTATGTTGGCACCATAGCTGTTGATTTATATTACGACCAGTACACAGATTCTATGAATTTACTTGTCAATGATGTAAAAGTGGAACATAATATTAATGCTCAAAGTTATGGGAATCAAGCTCTTTTACCTTGGGATGCATACAGAGTATATAAAGTTAGTAAAACTAATTTCAATCATTTTGTAACAAATAGATTTCAGCCTTTTGATAATTTATACGCAACCAATTTTATAGAACAAAATAATGGTAATTTAAAAATTGTTGGATGGCAGTTTACTTCAGATGTTTCCCATACCTCACCTACCACAATTTTAAGAGATTGTCCATTTATTCAAAATGTAAAAATTGACAACAATGCATCTAATTTTATGTTGCCAATTTCTTTAAATACGCTTGTTGATGGAACTTTAAATCCAACAAGCCCTTATCAATTAGTAGGTGGTAATAATTTAAGTTCTATTTGGGAATTGCCTAGGATCGGTTCTTTATCAGGTATTTATGACAATGTAGTATTAACAGGTACGCATTTATTAAATAATCCTACATTCGGTTTGAAATGTATTTTTACGGATAATATGGGTAATAGTTGCAGCAATCAGGAGATGACTTATAACAGTCAATATACTATTCCAATTGCACCTTCATATGAGCAAATTACTAATTTCCCAAGTTATAACTGTATAATTGACACAACGAACTCTATAAATCCAACTATAAATACTCTTTTTAACTTTTCTTGCAATAATGATAATTTGTTTAAGAAAGCTAAAAATGCTAATTTAGAAATAAAATACGCCCTATTGCCTAATGTATTGCAGCGTGGTGAGGGATTTAAGTTGTTTGCTGAACCATCTTTTAGTGCATCTATTCCTCTAAATATTTGTATTTATAATTCAATTGGTATGGTAGTATATCGAGACATTATTGACTTTGGAGGTAACATCTTGGTAAATCCACAAATAGAAGTGCCAGGTGTTTATTTTGTGGAAATTTTGGTGGATGGCAAAAAAGTAAAAGAAAAATTAGTAATCTATTAGTGTATTATATCATTTGCATTTAATTTTTATAATAGGGGAGTAATTCACTGTTATTATTATTTTATAATTTTAATTAATTGTTCTTTTAAATCTGGTAGTATGAAATTTTGGAAATTATTATGTTTTGTTTTAATCCTAACTCGATTTAATTCATTACACGCCCAAAATCCTTGTAGTCATTGGTATTATGGCCATAGATGTCATTTGAATTTTAATACACCTAATCAGGAGCCTACATTTGATGGTTTTGGACATACTATGGATGAATCATTAGGTACCAGCTCTATTAGTGTTAATGGTAATTTACTGTTTTACACCGATGGAACAAGTGTTTGGAATGCACAGCATCAAGTAATGCCAAATGGATATGTATTACGGGACTCACCCATTGTATTTTTATATGAACCAACAACACAAACTACATATGACACTTATTCTATGTTTGGTTATACAGGCTACCAATCCAGTACATCTATTGGTGGAGTTTCTAAACTTGGAACTTCAACACTTGTACTGCCAGATCCTGGAAGTCCTTCCAAATACTATATATTATCAGGTATTAATGAGGTGAAGCAAAATGGTTTTTTAAATATAGCTGTATCAAATTTTCCTCAAACAACTTATCCCAGACCTGGTTCACTCTATTATTCTAAGGTAAATATGAATTTAAATGGTGGGTTAGGAGATGTTGAACAAGGTTCAAAAAGAACCTTGTTAAAAATGAATTGTGGTAATCAAAATGTTTGTGCGGTAAAACACGGAAATAATACGAATTACTGGATATTGACAATTGGTAATACCCCCAATACTTTATTTGCTTATGAAGTAACTGCCAATGGCATTAGTACAACTCCAGTAGTTTCTAATTTCCCTTTCAATGTATCTACTACAGCACAATTGAAAGCTAATAGTTTAGGTTCGCGTTTGGTTGCATCAAATTTTGTAGATTCCTTATTTTTGTTTGACTTCAATAAATGGACAGGAGTAATTAGTAATAGAATTGCTATATCATTAAATAATTACCCATCTCCTACAAGTGGATTGCCATCCGCTGCTTACCCCTATTTGATAACTGGACTAGAATTTTCCCCAAATGCAAAACTATTGTATTTTACAACGCTACAATTTTTATATCAGTTAGATTTAACAACTTATAATTTATATCCTTTATCCTTTCCTGGAAATACTTCGAGTTTCGGCATTTGGAATATAAATCATTTTTGTTTACAAATAGGCCCGAATTATAAAATTTACATAATAGGTTTAAACATTAATACTGCCAGTGGTTCCATTAGTCCTCCTTCTGTAATAAATAATCCTAATGCTATTGGAGCTGCTTGTAATTTTGTTTACGATTTAGGAATGACAAGCGTTCAGATTAGTGCAATTCCCAAACCTAGCAATCCAAATTTTTTTTATGGGAGTGCTTATAGTTTTTTAAACTATATCACAAGCATGGTAGCACCATGGATCAATACAGCACCTACCATGACAGCTGTCAATTCGATCACCAAATGTCCGTATGATACTTTAAACCCAGTAAGTTTAATAGTAGCCGATACCGAAACAAGTGTAAGTAATTTAACGTTTACGGCAAGCTCTAGCAATACAGCACTATTGCCCAATAGTAATATTAGCATTGGCGTAAATGGAGCACAACGCAGCTTGCAATTCACTCCTCTTGCTAATCAAACAGGAACTACTACTATCAGCTTACAACTTACGGATACCAATGGCTTGTCGAGCACTCAAAGCTTTACCCTTACTATTTTACCCAGCACCCCAGTTAGCATCACTTCTACCTTACCTACCTCGGTATGTGATGGTAATAGTGTAGTATGCTCTTGTG
>CAIWHF010000056.1 GCA_903912405.1 uncultured Bacteroidota bacterium
AATTTTATTTTTATCTAATCTAAACAATTCTTCTCTTACAAAACCGCTTGCGTCTCTAAAATCGCTCACAGAAATTATATAATCTGAATAACTGTTTAGGAGAACATAATTTTCATAATCTTCTTCGTCAAGCATACAAATTGATTGGAATTCAAAATTTCTTGTATTTGCATATAGTTCGGCGATCTTTTTTGTTTTAAATGTTTTCACCGGAGTATTTGCGTCGTATCCATAAAATTCTTGTTGATCATAAATTACAAGATAAATTCTCTTTATGCTATTCTTTGATGATATAATCTTCTTAATTCCCATGTATTATAAATAGGTAAGGCATAATTATTAGTGAACTTTGGAGAAATTTAAATGAGAAAACACGATGATGAATATGAATTTGGGACAGTAGAAGCAGATGAAAAATATGATTCTGATATTTTAAAATCACCAATTTCATCAAACAAACAAAGCGTTGGAAGTCGCCCAGAAGGATTTCGCGCTGGTACTTTAGATCGCCCAATGAAAGAAGCAGAGCAACCTGGCGGAATTGCTGATCAAAGCGATCAGGAAGTTCGCAATGCTGCAATAGAAGAATTTGCAAACAAAATCAAAAAAGCAGTATCTTCAAAGCTAATGGGAAGAAAAGTTAATTTAAAATTAAAAGGTCACAAAGATCTTGTATCGCAAGTTGTCAATATGATCAAGCTTGAGTCTGAATATTTGAACGCACTTATAATTGGACAAGCAGCAGATACGCCTTCGTTACAAAAAAATAAAGCGATTATTGACAGTGAAGCAAAAAAATTAGATCGTATGCTTGGAACATCTGATTTCTGGCCATTTAAGTGAGGAAATAAAATGAAAGTTGATAGTAAATTATTATTAGAAATTATTGATGAAGAATTAGAATCTTCTCAAGAAGCAAGAAAAGAACCTGACGATCATGAAGGCAGCATGGCAAAAAGCGAACTGCGTGATATGATTAAAAATGGTTTAATTCTTTATAAGCTTATTAATAAAAATGATGAATTACCTGGATGGGCTTCATCTTATATATCTCTTGCAAGTGACTACATGCATAGTGTTGCACAATATATGACGGAAGATCAGCAGGATACAGACGAAGAGCTTGACACGGAAATTGAAGGCTGATATGTTTCTCGGGATCGTAGGAGTATCGGTGAGTAAAAAAATAAATAAAAATATTGATTCCATCAAAACTGGGGATTTGCTCCATTATTGCCCTGTTGATATGAGCGAAGAAAGTCATGATGTTGGAATCATATATGAAATTTCAAATGAAGATGATAAAAAATGTTTTAAAATATTTTGGAGCCGCCATCAAGATTACGATTTTTATTCAGAGATAACATTATCAAATAAGCTAAACAAGATTATATCTAAACAAAATATGATGCGTCTTATAAAAGAAGGAGATGCGTAGTCTGAAGCCTCTTTACGAGATCGGTGATTTATTTACAGAACTTATTGACTCTTCCACTCTATCATCAGGTCTTGTAACGAATGCTAGATATGAGCCTATCGATAAACAGTATGTATACTCAGTGTTGTGGAACGATATGTCAATGGAAACAGAATTATTTGAGTCCGTAATAAAATGGCGTATAGAAAACGGAATTTTTGTTTACTATAAAGTAGTTAAATAAGAGGTAGTGTTTAATGAAAAAAAATTCTTTTTCTGCATTCAGACAACTTGAACTGCAATTACTGTTAGAAGATTTAGATGAAAAATGGGAAATAGCCAAAAAAAAATATAGTAAAAAAAACGCAGACGTAGAATCGGTAGATGAAATATTAAAATTGACCGCCGAAAGAATCAAAGTATTATCTGAAATATATATGAATGTGAATGAAGCATGATTATGAAATCTCCATATGAATTTAGAAATATTAACGTCGGCGACTTGTTGATTCAACAGGTTTTAAATCCATTAAAGCCAGATGAGTTTATAAGGAGAAGAGGGATAATAGTTAATGTTCAAAGTAATGTTTCAACTATAGAGTGGACAAGAGATGAAGAAACTCTATCAACGGATTTATTAAAAACAAGTATCTTTAATTCTTCATTAAGAAAAATGATCATCGATGGTTATATATTACACTATCCCGTGCAGAAGTAGGCCGGTTGCAATAGCGGTGACGACGTGCTAACTTCCTGAAACGGAGGCCGCATGTCACTTACTGTGTGTTGTCAGTGGTTGGAACCGCGCACCAAGCGCGATGGTTCTATTGTTTACGAAAATTCTATTGAAGAAAAGCTGTTGCAGCTTGGCGCCTTCAAGCGCGGTAAATATGCCGAAGAACAAATTAAACAAACATATCTTAACAACGTAAACGAATTGCTAAAGTTAGTTCCTAAACTAAATGCAGCAAACATTAAATCGTTTCGCATGTCTAGTAATGTTCTTCCTCTATTTGAATTCTGCGAAGATATTGCTAAAAACAATATTGAACTATTAAATAAATTCAAACTCCTTGGAAAGCTCTTCAAGGATAATAATATTCGTGTGTCTTGTCATCCCGGACAATTCGCAGTGATTAGCAGCGACAGCGATGACGTCATTGCAAATTCTGTTAAAGAGTTAAACTATCACGCTTGGATGTTTGACCAAATGGAATTGGATCGTACTCCGTATTACGCAATTAATATCCATGGTGGAAAGCGAGGAAATGTTGAGCGAGCAATCAATACAATTCTTGCTTTGCCAGAAGAGACGCGAAGTCGTCTTACTCTAGAGAACGATGAGAGTTCTTATAGTGTGCCAGAATTGATTAAAATCCACGACAAGACCGGAACGCCAATCGTGTGGGACAGTCATCACCACACGTTCAATACCGGTGGTATGGACATTTCTACAGCGTGTTTGGAAACTATGAAAACTTGGGGAAATATTAAACCGCTTCAACATTTAAGTAATACTGAGCCAGGTATGGAAAACGGTTCGTTTACAGAACGTAGAAAGCACAGCTATAATATTCATTATATTCCAGAAATGCAAAAACAATTAATTCTGGAGAATAAAATTGACGTTGATGTTGAAGCAAAAGGAAAAAATTTAGCGGTTTTAAAAATGCGAAAAGACTTTTATATCATTAATTAACAATAAGTGATAATAAAAATGTTTAGTGCTATTTTAGCAGCGTTGATAACATCATACAAGATTTCTATTTCACCAAAGGATTTTACGAGTTTTAAAATGGATAAAGACGAAGAAGAACAAATTAAAAAATATTGGAATAATTATTTAAATAGCGAATATTCTCCTGAAGATTTTTTTGTAGACACACCGGAAGAATTAATGGAAAAGCAAGAAGTGTTTGCTAATCCAACTTGCGTTGACTGTTCTAAAGAAACTTATTCCCTGTTAACAGAAGGCGAAAACAATATTATTTCTAAATGCCCAGGTTGCAGAAGAACATATAAAACACATATTTAATATATGGAATTATTAATAATAATG
>CAIWHF010000057.1 GCA_903912405.1 uncultured Bacteroidota bacterium
TAATTCAATATCATCAACATAAGGTGTTGTATTTACTGAACTAATTGTATAGAGAGGAGTTTCAGATGATGTAGTATAACGATTGGCTTGAATGACTTTAACATCTCTAGATAGAGTTATTTCTATTTCATCAACACCTAATGGTAGAAAACTAGGAACACTACCAACAGTTGAAATATATTCAATCTTTTCGATGCGATTACTAAAATTGGTTGTAAATTCTTCACCAGTTAATAGTTGTCCTGATAAAATCTGAACTTTAATTTTGGTAGGATAATCAGGATCAACTTCTAGTAAAGAAACAACTCCACCAGATGTTAAACCAGTAATTGTATCACCAATTGTCAATTTAGAACTATCACCATTATAGGATCGATTATATGAAATAATAAAATCTTGTCCTCTTAATGCCATAACAGAGACTCTTCCAAAGGTTTTAGAAGGATTGAGCGAAATGTTAGTTTCACTCTTAGAAACAATCACTTCATTACCAACTTTTGTTATGCTTGTACTATCAAATACCAATAATTGGTATCTAATATCACTTACTCCTGTATCATATTCATTCATAAATGCAACGACTAAACCACTAGGGACAGTTGGGTCGCTTGGATCAAATCCAGAAACATCCGGATAACCTTGACTTAAAGAAGTTGTAGTATTGATTAAAGTGTCTTCAATTAAAGTGTTACCATTGAATGAAAGTAGCTTTAAATAACATTCTGTATTAACACCACCAGATGGATAGTTACTAGACCATACAATCGCATATGGGTAATTTTGAGATGGTTTATTAATACCACATGCTCTAGGGTATTTATTTGAGTTTGTAGTTGTTGTATTGATTAGAATATCCGTATCTAATTTCTTACGACTACCATCTGGTAAATCAGCATCATAAATTTGACCTTTAATATTGTAAATACCAAGTTCAAGAGAATCAGACCCCCAAACAACTAGAAAGTGACCTGAATTTGGTCTTTTAGTTGCCGCTACGGAAGGAAAAGATTGATTTCTTAAAGAATCAGATGAACTGTTAATTTTAAATTGAGCTCCATTTCTAGTTCCATCAGGATAAAAAATTTGACCATAAATATCATATTTATTAGTCGTATTAATATAACTTTCCCAAACTGCAACCCATCCACCATTACTAAGACCTGCAACTGCTGAATTGATTTGTTGATTTTCATAATCAGTATTTAACAGAATACGTTGACCTACTTTATTTGTGACCTCGAGTGTTGCGTCGGGTTTTCCAATCCCAATACCAATTTGACCATTATCAGTGATACGAAGACGTTCTTGATCACTGGTTTTAAACTGAAAATCATTGGTTTCTTTAACAGTCATATATGAAATACCCTTCTTAACTGTCTTTGCCGGTTGAGAGTTTCTATTTGTGCTAGAACTAGTTGTAGCGACTACAATAGCCGTAAAAGTCCAATAAACACCTGCAACAAATCCAGTTGCTGAGTCAAAAGTTATCGTAATACCATCATCGAGAGTAATAGGAGATGTTGAAGCATTTACTAATTCATTCTGAAAAGTCTGTCCTCCATTATTTGACCATTTAAAAGTTGAAGCTGAATCCATTTCAACTTTATAGTATTTGGTTGTTGTTCCAGTATAAGTTCCTCCAGTTGTTAAATTAAAAATCGATGCTGTTGAACTGGGTGTAATATATGTGCTAATTCCAGTTATTTCTTCGGCAACCATATCAACATTCCAATAAAATAATTGACCAATATCATTGATGGAAAAGTCTCTTGGTGATTGAAGAGGTATAATTTTAGTGCCGATTTTACACGCAATATATTGTTCATTAACCCCATTAAGTGAATTAATCGCTTCAATACCTAGAGAAAGATTAATATCATTGTATGATTTTAGGGTGATATCAGTCGAAAGATTATTTGGTAAGGAAGGTTTATAAATAGATTCAAGAAGAATACCGTTATATCCTGGTTTATCTAAACTATCATTATCAAAATCAATCATGACTTTTCTGAGACCGGTTGGAGCAGTTGAATCAATTAAAAGACAATCGTCAACAATTCTCAGAAATGGATTTAATGGAGTTGGTCCAAAGTTAATTTCACTTGCAATAAATGTAATTGCATCAGAAGCAACAACCTGAAAATCAGTTGCATTAATAGAAACTGTTTGTTGTGCTTCAATATTGACATTTTGGGTTTCAGTTGTTGGATCAAAATCACCAAAGTCATCATCGGCATAGCCAATATTAATATCATTACCTAATGATTTAACCGTAAAAATACCGGTTGTTGTCATGTTAGTCCCAGCAGTTCCAGTTTCCATAGTCAGACCACCATCTGGATTAGTTGTATTAATATAAATAGCAGTTGCACCCTCGGCACCAGCTTCTAATGTAAGATGACCAGTTTCGGTTTTAATTAATAAATCTCCTTCTGATAATGCAATATTAAAATCACCATCATTTCTAATGTCAATACCTTCGCGAAAATTCATAAATAGTTTTTTTCCGTATAATTCTATTTTACCATCATAGTTTTGGTCAATTAACCCACCTTTTGTAACTCCATTGTCTTCTCTAACACTGGAAGTTAACAATGTAGTAAAGTTTCCTTGAATCAAGTTGGCAGACATATTTTATTATATTTGTATATTTTATTTATACTTTTTACTTAGACCTTTTTTTCAA
>CAIWHF010000058.1 GCA_903912405.1 uncultured Bacteroidota bacterium
CCTATACTGGCATATTAACACATCGCGAAGTATCGCGCTTACATTTACTAATCATCTTTTTTTTCGATTAAAAAAACTTAAACGACAGTAAACGTTTATCAACCGAATAATTAATTTTCAAGTTATATTTTTACAGTGGGAGGGGGCCAGGTGGCCCCCTGTGTTTTTTGCTGTTTTTTTGCTGTTTTTTGAGAAATCACTCTCGTATATTTAACCTCAAGCATCAAAAAGTAAGATATCTTATTGCTTCGTATTTCATTAAGCCGTAAATTTGAAACTCAAATTAAAATTCTATCGAATAGAAAAATTATAATTAAACATAATTAGCGTTTGCTAAGCCCAGTTATTGAAAGGTCGAAAAAATCAAGTGAAACGGGAAGCTTAAGTAAGACGCTCACGCATAGGCGTGGGCTTTACTATACTTCGTTTCACGGGAATTCGACCTCCTCAATGACAAGTTTGGTGATTGTCCCACGCTGATTTTTTATACCAAACGCTGAGCGGGGTGAAACAGCAATAAAAAAACAAATTATGAATTACAAAAAATTCTTGGAAACATTTAAAAAAGCAAGTGTTTGCCGCAAAAAATTAAATTTAGTAGCAGCAATATTATTAGCTGCAAGCAGTGCATTTGCACAAGTGCCATCTTACGTACCTACTAGCGGACTCGTAGGCTGGTGGCCGTTTAATGGTAATGCGAATGATGAAAGCGGGAATGGGAATAATGGAACGGTGAATGGTGCGACGTTGACGAGTGATAGATTCGGAAATATTGGTAATGCTTTAAATTTTAATGGGACTTCTAATTATGTTACAACTAATTTAAACTCTATAAATAACCAATTCGCTCCGAATGCAGAAATAACATCAATTGTTTGGATTAAAACTTCAGACTTAAATGGTCCATTAATTTCATTTCAAGGTGCTGGTGGTTATGAATATGATTTTCACATAGGAACTCTCTGTGATGTTGTTCAGAACCCGGGGCATTATGGTATTTTAATAAGAGATGTTTGTTGTGGTACTGGTAATAATATTTTTGGCGGAATTGTTTCTGATAACTCGTGGCACATGTTAACTATAATAAGAAAATCAAATGGTTCTATATTATGTTATAAGGATGGTTTATATGAAGGAACTAGTCCTGCTGGTAATAATAACTCATTGATTTTTACAATACCATATCTTTCTTTTGGTGCAGATAGAGCTTGGGTTGACGCAGGGCCAGGATGTGGCTCATGTAATTCAAATGACCAACAACATTATAGCGGAGTTTTAGACGACATAGGCATTTGGAACCGCGCCCTTACCCAACAAGAAATTACTGCACTTTATAATTCACAAACTTGTAATATCTCGTCAAACACCATCACCTCTGATGGCCCAACAACATTCTGCGCAGGTAACTCTGTAAACTTAACGAGTGATGTAGTTGGTGGTACGTATCAATGGAAGAAGAACGGTGTAAACATCGCTACTAACAGTACATCGCGCACCTACAAAGCAACGGCAACAGGATCTTATACTTGTGTAGCAACTTGTAACGGCACTGCCTTAACGAGTAATGCAATTGCTGTAACTTCTAAAACAAATGCATCTGCTTCGGTATCTGCAAGTGGAGCTACTTCGTTCTGTGCTGGTGATAGCGTCAC
>CAIWHF010000059.1 GCA_903912405.1 uncultured Bacteroidota bacterium
TAAAATACATAGAAAACAATGAAGATTTAAATTTATGTGGTTCCTATGCATCTACTGAATTATTTTATTGCCAAGTAGCTAAATTGCCTTACAACAGCATATTGATTTTTGGTTTGTCACAAATCGATAGACTTGATGATATTAATTGGCTAAAACATAAATATCCATCATTGAGGATTCTTATTTTTACTGACTTAGATCACGTTGAAATTATTTCAAAGTGTTTTAGAGTTGGTGCAGAAGCCTTTATCCATAAACAAGATGGTCTTCATTGTTTATACACTTGTTGTTTGACAGTGCTCAAGGGAAGTACCTTTATGAGTGAAAAAATTATTAAAAAGGTTACCGATAGTTTCCTTCCACCTAAACTATTTAAAAGCAAACTCTCCAATAGAGAAATGCAAATTGTGGAAGCAATAAAAGATGGATTAAGTTATAAATTAGTAGCAGCAAAATACTTTATTTCAATTGACACCGTGCGGCAACACATCAAAAATATTTATTCTAAACTTGAAATTAATAGTAAGCCTGAGTTAATCAATATTTATTATAAGGATTTTTTATAATTCCTTAAAATAGTAGTTTGCAATAGGCTTGTAGTGTTTAAATTTATCCACATCTATCTTAAAACATTAATTTTTCTTTGCTAAAATCAACCGAATGTATGACCTTTGCATTCAATTATGTCAACGATATCTACTACTAAAAAAGCGTATCTTTTATTGCAAGATGGCACCATGATGCAAGGCACTTCCATTGGTGCTAATGGCACTGCCGGAGGCGAATTGTGTTTCAATACCGGCATGACGGGTTATCAAGAAGTATTTACTGATCCTTCTTATACGGGTCAAGTACTCATCATGAATACCAATTATATTGGTAACTATGGCGTTAGAAGTACCGATGTAGAATCTGATAAGGTTACCATTAATGCTATTATTTGTAAAAATACCACTAATCGTTATTCACGACATTTAGCGGATGGAGATTTAGGAGCTTATTTATTAGCCAACAATGTAGTAGCTATTTCTGATATAGATACTAGAGCTTTGGTATCGCATGTGCGCACTAAGGGTGCTATGAATTGTGTTGTTTCTACGGAGCTTGATCAAGTTGAAGCTTTGCAAGCAGCGTTAACTAAAGTGCCGGATATGAGCGGTTTGGATTTGTCTTCTATGGTATCTACCAAAGAAGCTTATAATGTGGGAACGGAACAAAATACGTTACGCATTGCAGTTTTAGATTTCGGAGTAAAACGACATATATTAACTAGTTTGGTAGAGCGTGGAGCTTATTTAAAAGTATTTCCAGCGCATACGTCCATGCAAGAAATGGAAGCTTTCCAACCGCATGGTTATTTTATATCTAATGGTCCCGGCGATCCTGGAGCAATGGATTATGCAGTAGCTACCGTTAAGGACATAATTGCTGCGCACAAACCTTTATTTGGCATTTGCTTAGGGCATCAGTTATTAGCGAGAGCGAATGATATCCCTACCTTTAAAATGCATCATGGCCATAGAGGTTTAAATCATCCGGTTAAAAATCTATTGACTGGTAAAAGTGAAATCACTACTCAAAACCATGGTTTTGGTATTGACCCAGAAGTAACTAAACAAAAAAGTAATTTAACCATCTCGCATATTAATTTAAATGACCACTCTATTGAGGGTATTAAAATGCTAGACCGACCTGCTTTCTCTGTTCAATATCACCCTGAAAGTACGCCTGGACCTCATGACTCAAGATATCTTTTTGAAGATTTCATTGCGATGATAAAAAATAATAATTAGGCTAATATTTAACTATGAAGTCAGAAAAAATTCTACTATTAGGTTCTTGTGGGCAAATTGGTGTTGAATTGACACTTGCTTTACGAGCACAATATGGAAATGATGCTGTAATTGCTACCGATATAAAAGAAGAACATCCCTTGCTTAAAGGATCTGGACCTTTTTACCAAGTAGATGTAATGGATATCAATGCCGTATTGGCCTTGGTTAAAAAGGAGTCGATAACACAGATTTATTTATTAGCAGCTTTGTTGAGTGCTACCGGTGAAAAAATGCCGTTGAAGGCTTGGGATATCAATATGACCAGCCTTTTACAAATTTTAGAGTTAAGCGTACAAGAAAAAATTGCAAAAGTTTATTGGCCTAGCTCTATTGCTGTATTTGGATCTACAACGCCTAAGCAAGCAACCCCTCAAAAAACAATAATAGAGCCAGAAACCGTTTATGGTATTAGTAAATACGCTGGCGAAAACTGGTGTCAATATTATGCTAAGCGTTATGGTTTAGATGTTAGAAGTATTCGTTACCCTGGTTTAATTAGTTGGAAATCTTTACCTGGAGGTGGCACTACCGATTACGCTGTAGATATTTATTTACAAGCATTAGCACAAAAAAAGTATACCTGTTTCTTAAGCGAGCATACCTATCTGCCAATGATGTATATGGATGATGCCATTCGTGCTACCATTGAACTAATGGAAGCGCCAGCTGCACAATTAACAACTCGATTAGCGTATAATATTTCGGCAATGAGTTTTTCGCCGAAAGAAATAGCGGCAAGTATTCAACAGCATATTCCAGATTTTACTATTGATTATGCTCCCGATTTCAGACAGCAAATTGCAGATGGTTGGCCACAGAGCATTGATGATACCTTGGCGCAAAAAGATTGGAATTGGAAAGCTGCTTTCGATTTAGAGAAAATGACAGCAACGATGCTTGAAAATTTATCCAAATAAAAAATATAAATCCCCAGCTCATGGGGATTTTTAATGCCTATGAAACAGCAATTAGTGATAATAAGTGGAGCCGGAATCAGTGCGGAAAGTGGACTGCAAACCTTCAGAGACCATGATGGCTTGTGGGAAGGGCATGCTGTTGAAGAGGTTGCCACCTATGAAGCTTGGAAAAAAAATCCAACTTTGGTACTCGATTTTTATAACCAACGAAGAGCGGCTGCTTTAAATGCCAAACCCAATGCTGCCCATTATGGCTTAGCGTATTTGGAGCAATTTTATCAAGTAAAAATTATCACTCAAAATGTAGATGATTTGCACGAGCGTGCAGGCTCTTCATCGGTATTGCACCTTCATGGTTCTTTATTTGAAAAAAGAAGTGAGCAAAATGAACAGCTTATTAGTCCCGTTTTTGAAGCTATGAAAATAGGAGCGCTCGCTAGCGATGGCGCTGCATTTAGGCCCCATATTGTTTGGTTTGGAGAAGCTGTTCCGTTAATAGGTGATGCAATTGAAATAGTTAAACAAGCAGATGTCGTAATTGTAATAGGCACTTCTTTAGTGGTATATCCTGCTGCAGGTTTGCTTGAATACGTAAAAAGGGAAGCAGCACTTTTTGTAGTGGATAAAAAAATACCTAGCTCAGCATTTATTCATAACGCCAAATGTTTTGAAATGCCTGCTACAAAGGGGATTGAGCAGCTTTTACACGAATTAGTAGTGCAGCCTGGATTTATCCAATAATGCTATCTACAAAGGCTTCTTTGTGGAAAATCTGTAGATCTTCCATGCGCTCGCCAACTCCTATATACTTTACTGGAATATTAAATTGATTGGCAATACCTAATACAATACCGCCTTTAGCCGTGCCATCTAATTTGGTGATAGCTAGAGCAGTGATTTGTGTGGCAGCCGTAAAATGTTTTGCTTGCTCTAATGCATTTTGTCCGGTACTGCCATCTAAAACGAGTAATACTTCATGCGGCGCATCGGGTAATTGTTTGCTAATAACTCTTTTTATTTTACTTAATTCTTCCATTAAGTGTGCTTTATTGTGTAATCTACCAGCCGTGTCAATGATTAAAATATCTACTTCTTTGGCAATCGCTTGTTGCACGGCTTCAAAAGCTACAGCGCTTGGATCGCTTCCCATTTCTTTTTTTACTATTGGTACTCCCACACGCTCACTCCAAATAGTTAATTGATCAACGGCTGCAGCACGAAAGGTATCGGCAGCACCCAACATTACTTTTTTGCCGTTTTTCTTGAAATTATAAGCTAGTTTACCAATAGTTGTTGTTTTCCCTACACCGTTTACTCCTACGACCAATAAAACGTAGGGCTTTTTATCTTTTGGTAGTTCGAAGGTTTCAAATTCATGGCTTGGGGCATCGGTAAGCACTGCCATCACTTCTTCTTTCAATACTTGATTTAATGCTGCGGTACGAATGAATTTCTCATTTTTTATACGCGACTCAATTTTGTTTATGATCGCTACGGTTGTATTTAATCCAACATCTGCACCTATAAGGGCTTCTTCCAATTGGTCCAATACTTCTTCATCAACCGTGTCTTTCCCTACCAGTGCTTTTGCTATTTTGGAAAAGAAATTGGTTTTAGTTTTTTCTAAGCCTTGGTCTAAACTTTCTTTCTGTTCTTTATTTAAACCAAATAATTTATTGAAAAATCCCATTGTAATAGTGTTATTGCACACAAAAGTACAAAACAAAACATCAATATGGATCATTTTACGTGTTGTAAAAAAGGCCCTAAGCGATTAATTATTTTATTTTCTGAATTTAGAAAAATCTATAAGCAAAAATTTACCTTTGTAGTTCATATTATGGGACATAAAAAATTAATACGCTTTAATGCTATCAATACATTTGAAAATGTATTGCAATATCCAGAAAGTATGCCTGGTCAATGGAACGAGTTCTTTAAAAACGAACATCCAATGGTATTAGAATTGGCTTGTGGTAGAGGGGAGTACAGTGTGGGTATGGGCCGACAAGTAAAGGATAAGAACTTTATTGGCGTTGATGTTAAAGGCAATAGAATGTATAATGGTGCAAAAATTGCGCTGCAAGAGCAATTGAGTAATGTAGGTTTTTTACGCATTCAAATAGGAAATATTCTAAACTATTTTGCACGTGGTGAAGTAGATGAAATTTGGATTATTTTTCCAGATCCATTTCTAAGAGACGGTAAAGCAAAAAATAGATTGACCCATCCTAAGTTTTTAGCGATGTATCAACAACTGTTAAAGCCCGGAGCTAAAATAAATTTGAAAACCGATTCGCCTGAATTATTCCAATTTACCATAGATACGGTGCAAGAGCAAGGCTGTGAAGTGCATGTCTTACAACATGATATTTACGCTAAAGGACCTGTAGCATGGCCCTTGTCTATACAAACCTATTACGAAGGATTGCATTTGGCGGATCAGAGAAAAATTAATTTCATTAGTTTTTCATTACCTGAAAAACCTATTGTAATTCCTCCGAAGAAAAAGAAAGAGGATGGACAATAAGCAGCAAGAAGATTATTATATCAACGAAAATGGCTTGTTAGTTTTTACAGAAGCCTATCATTTGAAAAGAGGTACATGCTGTGGAAATGCCTGTTTGCATTGTCCATATAATCATGAAAATGTGATTAAACCCAATACCTTTAAATATAATCAAAGCAAAGATGATGCCAGCGAAGGAATCGATTTATAATGCTATCTATGATATTGTTCGCGCTATTCCGAAAGGAAGAGTTTCTTCTTATGGGGCCATTGCTGCTGCTATAGGAGCAAAAGGTGCAGCTAGAATGGTAGGCTATGCCATGAATCTTTCCCATGCTATGCAACCTAAAGTGCCCGCTCACCGTGTGGTAAATCGGAATGGAATGCTAACCGGTAAGCATCATTTTGATACACCCACTCAAATGGAAGCATTGCTAAAAAAAGAAGGCATCAGCGTTTTAGACGATCAAATAATAGATTTTGAAAAGTTTTTTTGGGATCCTATGATTGAATTGTGATCCTATCTCGTTACATTTATATAACAAATATATTCAGCTCTTTTGAGACCCCATTATACCATATTATTATCAGTTGTTCTGACTAGTTGTTCTCTTTATTTTGCTTCGTGTGGAAGTGCAAGTAAACCGCATGTTTTCGTTGAGCACATGAGTGCAAATGATAAATTTGACATGGAAGCGTTTATTGAAGTTGCCCAAAAACAATTTAATGGCGCCCAAGATAGTACCCTTCATGGACAGATGGCACAGTTATATCGTAAACATCATTACGAGCCATTTTGGGTAGATGAAGAAGGGGTTTTGGCGTTTACTACCGATTTAATAAGTGCATTAGATAGCCTTCAATATGATGGTATTCCGGCTTCACACTATCAGTTAGATGAACTTAGAAATACCATTGTTAATTTACAATCAAACAAAGCATCGCTGCAACAGTTTTATGCTTTTGATACTTTATGCACTCATCTACTATTAAAGGCAGCTTTTGATTTAAAACTAGGTTGTTTATCAGCTCCATCCATAGATTCATCATGGTTTCATCCTAATGATAGTGCTCTTTATGTAGTAGGCGATTTTATTAGCCCTCTAGAAGATGGTCAAATACCCGATTTAACTACCTATAGGAGTCAATTACCATTCTATCAAACATTACAAAAACAATTACGCCATTTTAAAGAGCTATCCATTGATTCTACTTATTTA